>CALMVH010000303.1:0-1409 GCA_937873165.1 uncultured Rhodospirillales bacterium | reverse complement strand
CCCGCACTTCCGCGCCGCGTTGCTCCGTCGCGACCGCCCGGTAGACGATCAGCGGTGCGTCCGCCAAAGGTGACCAGCGTCGCGCGTTAGGCAGTACCGCCACAAGGCGCGCTGATTCTGCCAGGGTCAGATGGGCTGCGTCCGTCTGGAAATAGAACTTCGCGGCAGCCTGCGCTCCGTAGATGCCATCACCCCACTCCGCAGTGTTCAGATACACTTCCATGATTCGCGATTTCGACCACAGATGCTCCATCAGCACGGTGAAGTAGGTTTCCAGCGCATCGCGCAACCACGTCCGGTTCGACCAGAGAAACAAGGTCCTTACCGTTTGAGCCGTGATGGTGTCGGCGCCCTTCAATGTCCGGGTCGGCTGGTTGCCACGCCAGGCGGCGCCAACGGCGGAGCGTTGAAAACCGTGATGCGTGCAGAATCCGTTGTCTTCGGCCCCGATCAGGGCGGCTACCAGGGTCGGTGATATTTTTCCGATAGGAGTCCACGCGCGCTCGATGGGCCGGTCCGATTTGATGACCATGGCGAGCGTCGGGGGCGGGTTGATCACGCCATAGAGCGCCACCCAGGCAATGGGCCCTGCGACGATCACGACCGCGAACCAAAGCAGCCATCCCGCGTGAGGATGGCGCAGCAGGTGTTTGCCCCTCGCACGCTTGTTTGGCTCTGTCATGGAATCGGGAGGGTCTCCAGGCTGGCCGTGCGGCCCTGCACGGCTATACTCAGTCCCAATGTCTTCTTCCACATATTCCGTTGCGGTCCGGTTACCGGGCGTGCCGGTCGTCAGCCTGACCGCGCGCGATCTGGTTTGCCTCACCCCGGACGGGGAACTGGACCGGCTGCCAATATTGTCGGCCGCCTCGTGGCTGCACGACCGGCACGTCATGCTGTGCAATGCGCGCTTCATGGCCCGGCGCGTGCACATGGATCACCTGCCTGCGTTCGATGTGCTGGAATTGTTCGCGTTTGTCCGGCCGGCGGAGCTGTGCGTGCCGACTCCCGCCGGGCTTGCCAAGGCCCTCAACCTGCCGGTGCCCACCGATGCCGCGCAGGCTTGCCTCACCATCGGTCAGGCGGCGGACGCGCTGCTTCGCCAGGCAGCGCACGATCCCGATCTGCGGATCGGCGCGCTGGCGGCTGGGATGGCGCATGGCGGCTGGCCATGGGCGGAGTTCGTGATCGCCGCCCTGCGCCGGTCGCGAGATGCCTTCAGCCAGGGCGACATCAGGTCAAGCGTGCGGGTCTGGAACCGCTTGCCTGAATGGCAGGACAAGCCGATGCCCGGACCGGCAGGCCAGCAGCCTGTGATACCGCACGAAGCCCGGGCCCGGCTGGCGGAAATGATTGCGCATGCGACGGAAGGCACGCCCGAACCTCGGCCGCAGCAGGCGGATTATGCC
>CALMVH010000302.1:15839-16722 GCA_937873165.1 uncultured Rhodospirillales bacterium | reverse complement strand
GGTATTTAGAATGCTTTATAACCGACTTCAGGCAGCTCGCCGATATCGAGATATCGCAGATTGCAAAATATTTTTCTTATTGTTACTGCCGCGAAGGCGGGAGTTCAGACTGATTAATCTGGATTCCCGCCTGCGCGGGAATGACGAGGGAGAATGACCTTGTTGCGTCATCCCGATAGCCGCGTAGCGGCGTGGATCGGGACCCGTTCTTCCGCTTGTTGCTGTGTCGAAGGAGCGCAACAGCCCCAATTCCTCGTTTAGCCGAACCATGGGTCCTGAACCAAGTTCAGGATGACGGATGTGTAGCCCATTCCACCGACGCCGCCATGTCCCATGTGCCGTCCGGCTGGTAATGCCAGAGGTCGATGGCGGTCAACGTGATTTGCATCGTTGCGAACTCGGCTTTTAGCCGGTCGTGCAGCATCGGCCCTCGGCGGGGTCGACCTTGTTCTGGACCGTGATGTGCGGCTTGTATGTCTGGCGGTCTTGCGCCGTCAGGTCCGCCGCATGGCGGGTCGAGAGCGCGGTGTGCAGAGACTTCAGGCCCGGTGCGCTCACCATATAGGCGTTTCTGCGTCCGAGGAACCGAATGCCGCTCGTCTCGGTGACAGACGAAGTATCAGGCAGGAGGGCGGCGATGTCAGCCACCAGCATTTCCAGCCGCTCCGCCGGCAGCGTGTCGTCCAGCAACTCGCCATCCCGCAGCGTCGCCGCCAGCGCGGTCGCCGTGCGCCAGGCTTCGTCCTGCGCGTCCCGGTCCATGTCGAGGCTGATCCCACCCTCGCCGGCAACCCGCTCCAGGATCAACGCCCCGGCGCGCCACCCGGCATCCGTCTTGGCGCAGGCAAGCCGGACGCTGCAGCGGATTTGCTCGCTGGTGTCG
>CALMVH010000302.1:7868-15829 GCA_937873165.1 uncultured Rhodospirillales bacterium | reverse complement strand
CGTGTGGAACAGGCTGATATGCGCGGGCATCTTGTTCTGGCCTGGCGGAACAAGGCTTGCCGCATCGCATCGAAGTGGCGGAATGCCGCCTGATCCAGTCGTGCCGTTACGACAAGAGTATGCACGCGGCTCCCAGCTACGGCACTAAAGCCTTACGCGCTCTTCGCCTCCGGATAGTCGGCGCCCAGCGTCACGTCTTCCCAGTCGGCTATGTCCTTTTGCAGGGCGTCCAGCTTGGTGCGCACGAAGTCGAGGCCTGGCTTGCCCAGCAGCAGGTGCAGGGGCGGATTGTCGGCGTTGACGGCCTTTACGATGGCCTCGGCGGCGCGGACCGGATCGCCTGGCTGCTTGCCGCTGTAGCCGCTGGTCTGCTTGTAACGCGCGTGTGCAGTCTCGGCGTAGTCGTCGATCTCGTGCGCGCTCTTCTTCAGCGAGCGGCCGGCCCAGTCGGTGCGGAACGGGCCGGGCTCGACGATGATGACCTTGATGCCGAGCGGGCCGACTTCCTTGACCAGCGCCTCCGACAGGCCTTCGACCGCGAACTTCGTCGCGGCGTAGTAGCCGGTGCCGGGGAACGCCGTCAGCCCGCCGACGGAGCTGATGTTGACGATGTGACCCGACTTCCGCTTGCGCATGCCCGGCAGAACCGCATTGGTCATGGTGGCGAGGCCGAAGAAGTTGGTCTCGAACATGGCGCGGACTTCCTCGTCCTCGCCTTCCTCGATGGCGGCGAAATAGCCGTAGCCCGCGTTGTTCACCAGCACATTGATTTGCCCGAACCGGGCCTCGGCCTGCTCGACGGCATCGCGTACCTGCGCGGGCTGGGTCACGTCCAGCGCCACCGTCAGGCAGCGGTCGCCGCCCGTTTCCGCCAGATCCTCGATCTTGCCGATGTCGCGGGCGGTAGCGACCACCCGGCCGCCCTGGCCCAGTATCAGCGTCGCGATTTCGCGGCCGAAGCCGGTGGAACAGCCGGTGATGAACCAGACGGCATCGTTTGGCAGGGTCATGGAACGGTCCTCAACTATGTCCGAGTACGGTATGCGGCTTATAAGGCCGCGACAGAGCTTCGAGTTCCGCCGGTTCGAGCGTCAGCGTCAGCGCCGCCAGTGCATCGTCGAGGTGATGCGGCTTGGAAGCGCCGATGATGGGCGCGGTCACGCCCGGCTGTGCCAAGAGCCACGCCAGCGCCACTTGCGCGTTCGACACACCGCGCTTGCCCGCGATCTCCGTCACCTGTCGACCACATCGTTGCTGATTTCCTGTTGTGCGAAACACGTTGGGCGTGTTCACAAACTTTAACGCACGAAAGCCCTTCGTGTTTCCGTCTGAAAGCGGTTCAAGCGCGGTGCGGTTCGCTTGCCATTCGCATGCATTCCGCCGCCGCGTGCTCCAGCACCTGCCGCAGCGCCTCGCGCGCGCCCGCTTCGGCTTCGGGAATGGTGCCGAAGCCTTCCACCGTCACGTCCCAGTCGCTGCTGCCCTGGCAGGGGAACTTGACAACATCGTGCAGCTTGCCATCCGCCGCCTGGCTGATCTTGACTTCGGAGGCATGCACGGACTCTGTCAGGAGGCGGGCCTGGTCGCCGCACCACCGCGCGACATCGGCCAGCGCATGCGCCCGCACGTCGGAGATGCTGGAATAACCCTCGACCTCCGACGTGCGATAGAACGACAGCCCGGGGTGACGGACCGTCACCTTGCCCTGCCCGGTGGTCTTGTCCTTGTGCGAGTGTTCCGACTCCGGTGCGCGGGTCAGGGTAGATTCGACTTCGATCCAGACATCTTGAGCCATGTGATTCCTCGCGGGCTATCCCGGTATGCGTTTCGGTTCGCGGCTCAACGCGCTCACCTGTTAGGTACAAACCCTTTATTGGCGACAGTGTTGCAGCCTTAAGCCATTGCATCGACCGCCGCGACGGCAGCCATGTTCAGGATGCCGCGTACGGTGGCGGAGGGGCTGAGGATATGGGCGGGCCGCGCGGCGCCCAGCAGCATCGGGCCCACCGTCAGGCCATCGCCGATGGCCTTCAGCAGCTTCAACGAGATATTGGCCGCGTCCAGCGTCGGCATGACCAGCAGGTTGGCCTGCCCTCTCAGGCGGCTGCTGGGGAACAGGCTGCGCCGGATCTCCTCCGACAGCGCGGCGTCGGCCTGCATCTCGCCCTCGATCTCCAGCGCCGGGTTGGCGGCCTGCAGGGCGGCCAGCGCCTCGCGCATCTTCGCGGCGCTGCCGTCGCTATGCGTGCCGAAGCTGGAATGCGACAACAGCGCCACCTTGGGCACGAGGCCGAAGCACCGCACCTGTTCCACCGCCAGCAGCGTCGTCTCGACGATTTGCGCCGCCGTGGGATCGGGCGTGACGTACGGATCGACGATGAAGAACGTGCCCGCGTTCAGGATCACGATCTCGCACGCGGCCATGGTCGAAACACCGGGGGCCATGCCCAGCACGTCGCCGACATGCTTCAGGTGATCGGCATAGGTGCCGGTGGTGCCGCACACCAGCGCGTCAGCCTCGCCCTTGTGCACCAGCAGCGCGCCGATCACCGTTGTATCCGTGCGCACGATGGTGCGCGCGTCGGCGGGAGTGACTCCCTTGCGCTGCATCAGCCTGTGGTATGTGGTCCAGTATTCGGTGTAGCGACGGTCGTGCTCGGGATCGACCAGGTCGAAATGCTCGCCCGCCTTCAGGCGCAGCGCCAGCTTGTTGATGCGGCGGTCGACCACGTCGGCACGGCCGACCAGCACGGGGCGTCCCAGGTGCTCATCGATGACAACCTGCACCGCGCGCAGCACGCGCTCGTCCTCGCCCTCGGCAAAGGCAATGCGCTTGCCCGCATTCTTGGCCTTGTAGAAAATGGGCCGCATGACGAGGCCCGACCGGTACACGAACTGCGACAGGGTCTGGCGATAGGCCGTGAAATCCGAGATCGGGCGCAGGGCGACGCCGCTGTCCATCGCGGCCTTCGCCACCGCCGGCGCGATCTCAACGATCAGGCGCGGGTCGAAGGGTTTCGGGATCAAGTAATCCGCACCGAACGAAGGGTGGTCGCCATCGTAGGCGCCCGACACGACGTCGCTGGGCTCGGCCTCCGCCAGCGCGGCGATCGCGTGCGCCGCCGCCAATTTCATGGCCTCGTTGATGGTGGTGGCGCCGACATCCAGCGCGCCGCGAAAGATAAAGGGGAAACACAGGACGTTATTCACCTGGTTGGCGAAATCCGACCGTCCCGTCGCGGTAATGGCGTCCGGACGCACGGCGCGCACGAGGTCGGGCATGATCTCGGGCGTGGGGTTCGCCAGGGCTAGCACCAGCGGGCGCTCCGCCAACCGCTTCACCATGTCCTGGGTCACGACGCCGCCCGCGGACAAGCCCAGGAAGATGTCCGCGCCCTCCATGGCCTCGGCCAGGGCGCGCTTGTCCGTCTCGCGGGCGTAACGTTCCTTGTGAACGTCCATGGCTTCGTTGCGGCCCTTGTAGACAACGCCGACCACGTCGCTGACCATGACGTTTTCCGGGCGCAGGCCCAAATCGCACAGCAATCCCAGGCACGACAAGGCCGCCGCGCCCGCGCCTGAGGCCGCGAGTTTCACGGTTGCGATGTCGCGGCCCGTGATCTTCAGCCAGTTCTTGACCGCCGCCGCCACGATGATGGCCGTGCCGTGCTGGTCGTCGTGGAAGACCGGGATCTTCATGCGGCTGCGCAGGGTAGTCTCGACCTCGAAACACTCGGGTGCCTTGATGTCTTCCAGGTTGATGCCGCCGAAGCTCGGCTCCAGCGAGGCCACGATCTCGATCAGCTTTTGCGGGTCGCGCTCGTCGATCTCGATGTCGATGGCGTCGATGCCGGCGAACTTCTTGAACAGCACCGCCTTGCCTTCCATCACGGGCTTGGCGGCCAGGGGCCCGATGGCGCCGAGGCCCAGCACGGCCGTGCCGTTGGTCACCACGGCCACCAGGTTGGCGCGGTTGGTCAGGCGGCTGGCGGATGAGGGATCGTCTGCGATCGCCTCGCACGCGAACGCCACCCCCGGCGAATACGCCAGCGCCAGGTCGCGTTGCGTCAGCAGCGGCTTGCTGGCCCGGATGCCAAGCTTCCCCGGCACCGGCAGTTCATGATAGGCAAGCGCCGCGTCCTTCAGGGACTGGTATTGGTCGTCCGACATGCTCCGAGGTTTACCGGGGGGCAGGCGGGCGAACAAGGACAAACAGGAAGGAGGCTGGATATCAAGGATCAGTGTCGACCAGTACCCTTGTGCTGAGACATGCTGAAATGGACTTCCCGCACGGCAGGAAGAACGGCATGCGGTAGCGCTAGAAGGCCCGTTGAAACGGTTTCCCGGACCAGCGAGGTATCTTGAGCAGAGGCAAGCGTCCATTGCCAAACTGTATAATAATCATTTACTTCCTCTATATCCGCGCCGAACCGGCTTGCCAAAAATTCAAAGGCAAAATCACTCGAGGTATCGTAGTAGACAAAAGTTTGTTGTCCTTCTCGGTCCCCTGAAACCGACCTGATGATTACACCTTTGTTATTTCGTGCCTGATTAGTAAGTAAGTACTTCGTACATTTATCTGAGATGTGTGAAATTATTGGGACTTTTTGTATAATCCATTCCATCTACAACCTGCGACGTTGAACATAACAGGGAAATTTTGGTGCGGTCGAGAAGACTCGAACTTCCACGGGGATTAGCCCACAGCGACCTCAACGCTGCGCGTCTACCGTTCCGCCACGACCGCACTTTAGTCCCGCGAACGGGACAGAGGTAATCCCTGTCTAGGGCCAAACGCGACCGAGCACAAGGGCGAAGTGCGGGTATGACATGTCACTCCTGCAAACGCGGCAGTGACCTACTTCAACGTTTTCTCGAACGCGGACGAGTCTGCCAGCATGGTGCGGCCACGGGGGGAGATGTGCTCCGCGGCTTCCCAGAACACGTTCTGCTCCAGGTCATGCAGCGCATGGAAGTTGCTGCGGTAATCGGCCAGCGCCGCCTCGACCCGCGCGGCGTCGTAGGGATCGGCCTTCAACGCCTCGCGCAGGGCCGAGGCGGAGGCCTTCGCGGCGGTGGTCGCGTGCGCGATCTCGTCCCGGTGCTGCGAAAAGGCATGCTTCATCACGCGGCGGTCGGCATCGGGCAGCGAGCGCAGGATCGGACCCAACGCCACCATCTCGGGCTGGGCGGGGATCGGCTTTGCCGCATGCCCCAGGGCAATGCCGCCATACAGCACATTGGCCAGCAGCGAAACGAACAAGGCCACGACCAGGAATCCGAGCGCGACGCGGTTGACCGCCACGCGGTTGACCTTCACAGCGCCGCCTCGCTTCCGGCGGCCACCGTGCCCGCGCCGATAACGGTGTCGAGGTCGACGCTGAACGCGTGCTCGTCCAGTTCGGGAACGGCGTTGGAGGCGCCGAGCGATATCCCCATCACCAGCGCGACGCTGAGCCCCGCCAGCGCGGACCACAGCGCGCGCTCGGGGCGGTGGATACCGAGCGCGGACAACACCGCCGCCACAAACCCCTTGTCCTCGATGTCCCGGCCCATGCGCACGGCCTTGACGCGCGCCGCGCGCACCATGGCGTTGACCGCGTCCTCGCCCGCATCGACCCGGATGCGGTAGGTTGCCAGCAGCCTGTTCAGCCCGGCATCGTCACCCTGCTTCATTTGCTTGTCCTTCATGGTTCGGCCAGTTCGGCATAGGTCCCGGCCAGCCTGTCCTTCAGCGTGCGCCGCGCCCGCACCAGCAGGGATTCGACAGCCCCGACGCTGAGCGACATGATCGCGGCAGCCTCGCCGTTGCTGAGCCCTTCGTAGAAACACATCACCAGCGCCATCCTTTGGCGTTCCGGCAGCGCCCGCACCGCCTGCGCGACCTGCGCGGCGGTATCCCGCTCTTCCATGCGCAGGGCGGCGTTTTCGTGCTCGTCCACCGGTTCGTTCGTTTCGTCCAGCACTTCGCTGCGCGGTCGGCGCGCGCGGTCTATGCACAGATTCATGACCACACGGTACAGCCACGTCGAGAACAGGCCGCCACCCTCGCGCCCCGCCTGCCATTTCGCGGCATGCAGCCACACCCGGGCAAAGGCATCCTGCGCCACGTCCTCGCCATCGGCGCGGCTGCCGGTCATGCGCCAGGCCATGCCGACCGTGCGCGGCATGTGCCGCGCGACCAGCGTCGAAAACGCAGCCGGGTCACCTTGTCCGATCAGCATCATCAGAGCCTCGTCGTTTTCGTGCATCGGTGTCGGATCTGTACCTGCCACCCCGTACGAGGGGTCGTTAATCCGGTCCTTTCCCCTGTTCATGGTACGCATGTCATGCCCGATTCCTGCGCGGATGCTTCAAGTTGATTCAGTAAGTGATTCAAATGATTCAGCAAAGCAATTTGCGAAAATTTTATCCAAGACTCTATTCTAAACACAAGACTTATGATAAATAATGCGGTGCGGCTACTACATGTAGAGCGCCAAGTTAACAGTTCGATCAAGGGGGAATTATGGCCTGGACGGAAGAACGCATTTCCAGCCTGCGCACGATGTGGAACGAGGGCAAGAGCGCGAGCGAGATCGCAGCGTGCCTCGGCGACGTGACGCGCAACGCGGTGATCGGAAAAGTGCATCGCCTGTGCCTGGACGGACGCCCGTCGCCCATCAAGGGCCCCATCAAGCCGCGCGCGAAGAAGGAAGCGCACGGCAAGACATTCCTGGGACTGAACGAGCGCATGTGCAAATGGCCGATCGGCGATCCGCGCCAGCCCGATTTCCACTTTTGCAGCGAACACGCGCAGACCGGACTGCCGTATTGTGGCGAGCACGCGGCCATCGCCTATCAGCCTGCCCGCCGCCACAGCCACGCCCACGACGAAGCCAAGCTGGCGGCCTCCGCCGTGCGCTAGTCCTTACCGCAAGGGTCCGGCCGCCTGTTGCCGGACCCTTGCGGTTGCTACGGGCATGGCAACATGGCGCAGGGCGGCGGCGAAGGCCGGCGGCACAAGGGGCGGGGGCGTGATGCCGCGCAGCAGCGTATCCAGCGCCTTCTCCTTGCCCGTGGCGCGGGCATGATCGGCATACCGGCTGACCTGTTTCCCAGTCAGCCCGGCCTGCCCCATCAGCTTGCTGCCGGCCAGCGGAATCAACCTGTCGAGATGCCGCAGCACCACCGGCTTGCGGTCGGCTTGGCTGAAGATCGCCTGGACCAATTCCGGCAGGACGGGCTCCAGCGCCGCGCGCCTGACCTGTTTGTCGGCAATGCCGCCCACATGCGCGATCACCTTGCGGTAACCCTTGGACGGATCGCTGGCGTGCAGGATGGATTTCAAGATCTCGGCGGCATCCCGCCCGCCTGCCTGTGCCACCGTACGCTTGACAAGGCTGGACCGGTGTTCGACCGGAATGCGGCGCGCCATGCGCACGCTTTCGGTACCCGGCATGGCCGTCAGCACAGCCTTCAGCTTGCGGGGCGGCAAGCCGGCGCTGGCCAGCAGGCGGCCGCCGTCGGCATCCACATAACGCCCCAGCAAGGACCCACCGTCGGGATCGCGCCGCGCGGCCTGCACCAGCATCCGGGCCAACGCGCCGTTGTGTTTGTCCAGTCCGGCGCGTTGCACGGGATCCGCTGCCGCTTGCGCCACGACCTGCACCGCTTCCAGCAACCGGGCAGCCGGCCGCGCTAGGCAGTTCCCCAGCCGCGCCTCGATCTCCGCAGCCGTCGCGGTTCGCACCGGCCGTGCGGCAGCGGGTTTCGCGGGTGCTGTCGCTGCCGCAAGCGTGGGAACGGCAGGCTTCGCGTGCCGGATCAAGCCTTGTTCGCTGTCCGTGGGCGCGGTACGCGCGGCGGCTGCTTTCCAGGTGGGGGTTGCCTGCATCGCCCGTTCGAAACTAGTGGCGACCCCGCCCCAGGTGTCCGGAGCGAAGTCGGCATACCAGGCGATATTGTCCCGGGCCGTCATC
>CALMVH010000302.1:3862-7858 GCA_937873165.1 uncultured Rhodospirillales bacterium | reverse complement strand
GACCGGCATGTGCTTGGCAAGCCCGGGTGGCCCGATCAGCTTCGCGACTTCAGTCAGCCGTTTGTGATTTTCGAAGACCAGGCCGTCTTCCAGGGTGGGGCCATCCTTCACGTCCATGGTGGACAGGCGGTCGGTGATCGCCCCCAACGACCCCGCCATCTCGCCCCGAAGCCGGGTGTTGGGCAGGGCCAACGTCAGCAGCGAAAACCATTGTTTCGAGTAAGTCCGGTCCAGCTGCGGATCGAAACCGGCCGCCTGCCGATTGCTATCCAGCGCACTCACGATGTCCTGGCCAAGCCCCGCGATGGTTCCGGATACGATCCCGCCGGAACCCGACACGCGCATTCCGCGGCGAAGTCCCCGCAACGCCTGCTCGAACGCACGCTCGGGATGAGAAGCCGAGACATTGGAAGGGGAAAGAACCGGCGGGGTCGTCATCGCGATTTCCTTTTTCTGCGCCCTTTTCGCAGATGCAGGATGGAAATTCCAGCAACAATCGCGCTTGTCGCGGCAGCCGTAACGTCTTGTAAACCTCCTCGCCGTTTACTCGGGCGCAGTGCCCGCGTTTGCAGGAGTTTCGCCATGCTTGGCCGCGTCGCCTTTCTGAATCCCGCTACCGGCACCGGCCTGATCTTCGGCGCGGATCGCACGCGCTACATTTTCGCGCTGGGCGATTGGCACGATTCCGGGCTGCCGGCGCGCAACCAGGATGTCAGCTTCCTTGTGCAGGATGGGCATGTCACGATTGTGAGGCCGTTCGGCGAGGACATGGTCCTGTCGCACGAGCCGGTTCTGGAACCAGAACAGCCGCGGGCGCGTAGCCCCCGCGCCGAATCCCCCACCGTGGGCACGCAGGCGATCGAAGCCTTCCGCAGCCAAATGGATTACGGCGCGCCGAATATCACCGCTGGAGTGGACGATGAGGGCTACGCCGAGCCCGAACTGGATCACGGCGAAGCCTTTCCGGACATGCTGGATGCGGATCCCGCCGGGGTGCGGCCATCCATCGGCAAGCTTCCCTTTGCGCAGCCCGGCGCCCGTTCGTCTCGCGCCCGCTGGAAACCCTATGCGCTCGGCGGCGGCGCGGCGGCGCTGATCGTCGCCATCGCGGCGGTCGCGACGCATTTGTAAGCGGTACAGCCGCTCCTGCAGATGCAGCATTTCTGCTAGGAATTTTGTGTTAACCATCAATCACAATTGACTTGGAACCACAGAGAGTCCTAGAGAAGCGCAGATCCTCGAGCACCAAGGACTGTCTGAATGTCGCCTATCGATCCGGTTCAGGGTTCGGTTCGAAGCGTTGCTCGCTCGTCACCCCGGCTCGACCTTGATATCCGGACCAGCGCGTTGACGGGACGACCGGTCCTGCATTTCCCATACATGGCGATTTCAGACGTTCACTGGGGATCGCGCTTCAGCCGGGCCAAGCGGCTGTGCATGGCGCTGCGCGACTTCCAGAGCGACGAGTTGAAGGGTCTCGGCGATATGTTCGGCGGGATCGAAATGGAAAAAAAGGCGACCTGGCACCTGGGACCCTCGCATCGCCAGGGAATGGCCCTGCTGATTCAAAAAGCGGAAACCTCGGCCGTGACCATCCTGTCCGGCAATCACGAGGTCGGCCTGCACCGGCGGCTTCAGACACCCAAATCTATCTTCGGCATCGAGTTTCGCCAGAGTTCCACGCATGTTGATCCCTTGGGACGGCGGTTCCTAGAGGAGCACGGGGACCGGTACGACCTGGAGGTTTTCAAGACCGCCGCGAACCAGGAGAAATGGCACCGCATAGGCGACAAGCTGCATCACCTCGGCGGAGAGCTGGACTACCTGCTGCAGAATGGCCTTGGCTTTGAAAAAGCGTCAGTCGCCCGCACCGGCAAACGCTTGTTCAAGACAGTCATCAACCGCAAGATGGGAGTTCTCGCAGCCATGGAGCGCACCATCGACGCCAGCGGCTTCGATGGCAACATCAGCGGCCATTCCCATATGATGGGTTTTCACCGCACCCCCGGCGGGAAGCTCCTTATCAACGATGGCAGCTGTACGGATCACGTTCAATTTGCCGTGCATGACAAGCATGGCAAATGGGGCCTGATCGAACATCATCGCGACCGCATGAACGTCGAGATGGAAAGCGGCTATAAATACCAGGTGTTCTGGAAGGCTCACGGCCTTGACCACTTCGCGGAACCGCCGGTACCCGTTGAAACCATACATACCGAGAAAGCCGACCGTCTGCTGCGGCTTGCCTTCCGGATGTGGCCGGCGCGGGACCGCCAGGATGTCAGCCGGAAGATCGAGGAAAAAGGCCGGGCCATCAACCGTTTGATGGGCATTCTTGCACTCAACGGCGAACACCGCGCCGCGGCGCCTCTTCACTGGGAACTGCACAGCACACAGAACCAACTGCTCAATCTTCACGATCTCCGCGCGGGCAATCCCATTCCTCGACGCGGCAAATGCAACGGCGCTTACGCGCGCTGATCGATCCCTGCCTGATTAGAAGTCACTGCACCGGCCTCCTACTTCCCAGTCGCCGTAACGCGTTGGCTCCGGCCCCTTCGGACCGCCGATTTCTTTTGGGGCGGTTGCTTTCGGCGGCTCGGTGGTGCCGGCCGGTTCGCTGGGTTTTTCCGCATCGGGTGTTTCGCTAGGATCGTTCATGACAAGTGAGATGCGGTGCGCGGGCGTGGCTGGCAAGAGCTGTCCCTTGCGCCGGCGCCCTATGTCTGCCACCACCTTAGCCCATGCCGACCCCGCCCGTTCAGGATAGCCGGATCATTGCCTATCGCGTGCTCGAGTCCGTGCTGGACCGAGGACAGGCCTTCGATCACGTACTGGAAAACGCGCCGGGCTTGTTGCGTCTGGATGGCCGCGACCGCGGGTTCGTGCGGCTGCTGACCACAACGGTGCTGCGTCATCTCGGCACGCTGGACCATGCGGTCACGGGCGCGCTCAGCCACGACGACCTGCCGTCCTCCGCCTGGCATGTGCTGCGTCTGGGCCTTGCGCAGTTGCGCTACCTGAAAACTCCGCCGCATGCGGCGATCTCGACCTCCGTCGATCTGGCGGGAATCGTCGCGCCCCGCTTGAAAGGGCTCGTAAACGCCGTGCTGCGCCGCCATGCCAGCCTGGCTTTCGACGAAAGCCCGGCCGTCAATCTGCCGGAATGGCTGTGGTCCCGATGGATGGCAATCTATGGCGAGCAGGAAGCGGTTGCCATGGCCCAGGCCTGCGCGCAGGAAGCGCCGCTGGACATCACGGTCAAGGCCGATCCAGCCCATTGGGCCCATGCGCTGAATGCCACGGTCATGCCGATGGGTACGCTGCGGCGCGATCCCGGCGGAGCCGTGCAGTCCCTGCCGGGCTTCACGGAAGGCGCATGGTGGGTGCAGGACCTGGCCGCCTCGCTGCCGGTCAGGCTGATGGGCGACCTGACGGGCAAGACTGTGTACGACTTATGCGCGGCGCCAGGCGGCAAGACCGCGCAACTGGCGGCGGCAGGCGGCTTTGTCACGGCTGTGGACCGCGCCGCTCCCCGGCTGAAGCGGCTGGCGGACAACATGGGCCGGTTGCGGCTGAACGTGGAAACAGTGATCGCGGACGCGACCGGCTGGAATCCTGCCCAGCCTGCCGACGCCATCCTGCTGGACGCGCCGTGCCTTGCGACCGGCACCTTGCGGCGGCATCCCGATATCCCCTGGCTGAAGACCAAGGCCGATCTGGCTGCGCTGGTGGCTTTGCAGGCGCGGCTGCTGGGTCACGCAGCCACCCTGCTGAAGCCCGGCGGCATTTTGGTGTACTGCACCTGCTCGCTGGAGCCCGAGGAGGGCGAACAGCAGGTCTCAGCATTTCTATCACGCCACGCTCACTTCCGCCGCGATCCGGTGAGGCCCGATGAACTGCCCGGATTGGAACAGGCGGTAAGCCCCCACGGCGACGTGCGCATGCTGCCGCATTACCTGGCGGAGCAGGGTGGGGCAGACGGATTCTACAGTG
>CALMVH010000302.1:0-3852 GCA_937873165.1 uncultured Rhodospirillales bacterium | reverse complement strand
GTATTACCAGCCCGACGCTAGGGGCTTCCGGCGTTGGACGGAGCGTAAACCTGAAGCGCGGCATCACGGCCATCGCTTTCCGCAATCCGCTGTATAATCTGTCGCTGAAAAGCCCGCCGCCTGTTGCGTTGGTGGCATTGCCCAGCGACCCGTGGCCGGGCGACGCCAGCCGGGGCCGGGCCATCCTTGAAAACCGCTTTCCGCTGGCCGGCATGACCGTGCAGTCCGACGCGGCGCCCTGGCTGCCGCCCGGTGCCAGCCGCGAGTTCCTGTCGGCCCTGCATGGGTTCGAGTGGCTGCGCGACCTGCGCGCCGTTGGGGGCGACGCAGCCCGGCGGCAGGCCCGCAACCTGATCGCCGGCTGGATGCGCGCCTTCGGGGTCTGGCAGGAGGATGCCTGGCGCGCCGATGTCATGGGCATGCGCCTGGCGAGCTGGATCACCTTTCACGATTTCTTCTGCGCCAGCGCCGACGATAACTACCGCATCGCGGTTTTCGACAGCCTGGGGCGGCAGGCACGGCATCTGGCGCGTATCCTGCCGCGCGCCACCGGCGGCGAGGAACTGATCGGCGCCATCCGGGGCCTGATCCAGTCCGGCATCAGCCTGCCGGGCGGCGAACCGCGCCGCGACCTGGGCTTGAAGCTGCTGGCGCGCGAGCTGCAGCGGCAGGTGCTGGCAGACGGGTTCCATGCCTCGCGCAGCCCCGGCGTGCATATGACCGTGCTGCGCCACCTGATCGACATCCGCGCCGCCTTGCGGGTTGCCCGCTGGGCCGTGCCCGATTTCCTGCAAAGCGCCATCGACCGCATGGCCCCGGCCTCGCGTTTTTTCCGTTTGGGCGACGGGGCGCTGGCGCTGTTCAACGATACGCAGACAGTGGAATCCATTCTGGTGGAGACCATCCTGACGCAGGCCGACGCCAAGGGCCGTCCGGGCCGGCAGGCGCTGCATGCGGGGTTCGAGCGGCTGGCCTTCGGCCGCACCATCGTGATCGCCGATGCGGGCAAGCCCACCGAACCGGGGCTCGACCATCACGCGCATGCCGGTTTGCTGTCGTTCGAGATGAGTGTCGGGCGCGAGCGGCTGATTGTAAACTGCGGCAGTTTCCTTGGACCAGGGATCTGGCGGCAGGCGCTGCGCGGTACCGCCGCGCACAGCACCGCCACCGTCGAGGGGCTGAACAGCATCGACCTGGTGGCGGAAGGCGGCGTTGGCAGGCGTCCCCTGGAAACGCAGGTGGAGCGCCTGGAGGGAGAGGAAGACCAGTTGGTCGAGGCCGCGCATGACGGCTACCGGGTGCCGCTGGGCCTTGTGTACCGGCGCAAGCTGTACCTGACCGACAGCGGCGACGAGCTGCGCGGCGAGGAGCGTCTGGTCGGCGGCCCCGGCCACCCCTTCGCGATCCGCTTTCACCTGCACCCCGCGACGCAGACCAGCGCCGTGCAAAGCGGCCTCGCCGCCCTCTTACGCCTGGCCGATGGCGCCGGCTGGCGCCTGCGTGTCTCGGGCGCCGAGCTGTCGCTGGAAGAAAGTATTTATTGCCCCGATGGCCTGACCCTTCAGAAAAGCCAGCAGGTTGTGCTGGGCGGCACGACCGAAGACGGGGAAACCCTGGTGAAATGGTCGCTGAAGCGGGAGAAGAAGTAGGTCTTGATTTTCCGGCGCTGCACAACAAATACTGGTTTATACGCCTTCTACACGATACAAGCCCGCGCCAATCCCGGTTGCGGGCTTTTTCGTGCGTCCTTCTCATCAATTCGCGCAGGCGAGTTTAAGGTGAGAGCGGCATAGGAAATATTCCCACTTGGACGGCACTGGCAAGAACGATGCAGGAGCCCGGTCGGACAATTCCGCTGCCCCATCTCTGCGTGTCCTGGCTTACGGTTTGTAAAGACCTTTCCCGCCTTATTGTCGCTGACATGCCCTTCCTGCCTTCGCATAGCAGCGATGCCCAGTGCCATCCTGCCAACGCTCTGCTGCCGCCCGAGGACAGCGGGCTAGAAGCGTTGCGCAGCTGCGGCATCCTCGATACGCCGCAGGACGGAAGCTTCGACCGGCTGACGCGGCTGGCGACAATGCTGACCGGCTTGCCCATGGCCCTGGTAAGCCTGGTGGACTCCGACCGCCAGTGGCTGAAGGCGCAAACCGATTTCGGCGAAGGCCATGGGCTGCAAACCCTTCGCAATTATCTCGTTCTGCACGCATGCGCTGGATAGCGACGACATACTGGTCGTACTCGATGCCGTCTGCGATCCGCGTTTTTCCACCAATCCGCTGGTGCTGGGGCAGCCTTATATCCGGTTCTACGCGGGCGCGCCGCTGGTCACGCGCGATGGCCATCGCATCGGGACGTTCTGCCTGCTGGATCGCCGGCCGCACGATTACCTGAAGGAACAGCACCGGCGCATAGTGGTCGATTTTGCGGCGATCACGATGGACCTGATCGAAAGCCGGCGTGAAAGCCGCCTGCGCCACGAAGCCGAGGCGGGGCTGAAGGCCGAGATGCTCGCCATGCAAACCCAGACGGTGTTGTTCCAGGACATCGCCGATACCGTGGATCAGGGACTATCGGTTTTCGACGACAATCTGCGCCTTGTCATGACAAACCAGGCATTCCGTACCGTCTACGACCTGCCCGAACACCTCTACCAGGCGGGTACGCCCTTTCAGGATCATATCCGCGTCTACTTGGACCGGAAGCACTATGCCGAGGACGTCGAGGCTGAAATCCGCCGGCTGACGGCGATGGTCTACGACAGGGGAGGCAGCGTGCTGTATATCAAGACCTCGAAAGAAAGGGTGCTTGAGATCCGCACCCATCCCCTAAGGCAGGGCGGGTTTGTGACAACGCACGCCGATATTACGCAGATGCGCGCCACCGAAAAGGAACTGCGCGGCCAGGAAAAATCGAAGGACGAATTCATTTCGTCGATCAGCCACGAGCTGCGCACCCCGTTGACGTCGCTCAGCGGCGCACTCGGCGTGCTGGGCTGCGGCGGCGCAGGCGAACTGCCGGCAAAGGCAACGCGCCTTGTGGGTATCGCGGAAGCAAACAGCGCGCGCCTGATCCGGCTGGTGGACGACCTGCTGGACTTCGAGCGCATGGTGCAGGGGCAGTACACCCTGTCGCGGCGGCCAACCGACATGGCAGAGTTGGTGGCGACGGCCGCCGCAACCCTGGAGCCATACGGCGAACGCTACGGCGTGCGCTTCGACACATCGGCAGCCAATGGCGCAATTAAAGTGAATTGCGATGCGGAGCGGATCGGGCAGGTGCTGCTGAACCTGCTGTCGAATGCTGCCAAGTTCTCGCCACCGGACGGGCTTGTGACCGTAACGATTCAAACAATCCCAGGCGGCTTGCGGGTGGAGGTCGCCGATCGCGGATGCGGCATTCCGGCCGGATTCCGTGATCGCATTTTTGGAAAGTTTGCCCAGGCCGACCTTTCGGATTCATGCCGGCAGGGCAGCGGCCTGGGTCTTAGCATCGCAAAGATGATCGTGGAAGCGCATGGCGGCACGATCGGGTTCGAGAGCGTCGAGGGTGAAGGCAGCGTGTTCTGGTTCGAACTGCCGCTGTGATCTGACCACCCAGCTATATCACGACATCGCGATCCAGGTCGCCTCCCGGCCTTTCTCGACATCCTGGATGCGCATCGACACGCGTTGCCCCGGCTCCAGGCCATACAGGCCGGAGCGTTGCAGCACGCTTTTGTGCACGAAGACATCCTTGTCCGACCCATCGATCGTGACAAAACCGAAGCCTTTGTCCGGCTTGAACCATTTCACCGTGCCGCTGCATTCCTCTTCCGAGCCCTGCGCGTAGGAGCCACCCCCATGCGCGCCGCCC
>CALMVH010000301.1 GCA_937873165.1 uncultured Rhodospirillales bacterium | reverse complement strand
TACACCGAATAATCGCGGGACATATTGATGATGGTCGAGACATCGCTGAACGGGACGGTGTGGATGGCGCCGTTGCCGTCGCGAATGCGCAGGGTGCGGATGGACAGGCTTTCGACCACGCCCGAATGCGTCTTCCCAAGGTCGACGACATCGCCCACCGCGATGATATTCTCGAACAGGATGAACATGCCGGTAATGACATCCTTGACCAGCGTCTGCGATCCGAAACCCAGCGCCACGCCGATCACGCTGGCGCCTGCCAGCAGGGGGCGCGTGTCGATGCCCAGTTCGCCCAACATGACCATGCCCGCGATGGTCACGATCACGATCAGGCACACGTTGCGGGCCAATGGCAGAAGCGTGCGGATGCGGGCGCTGCGTTCGGTGACGCTGCCGGGCTTGGACACCAGAATGTGCTCGATGGTGATCGAGACCGCTTCCCAGGCGAACAGCGACAGGATCATCACAAGCGCGATCGACAGGGTCCGCCGCAGGTAAGGATTGGAGAGGTGCAGCCAGCCATAGCTGTCGATCCCCCAGACATAGAGGCATGTCAGCACGAAGCCGATCAGGACCGTCCAATGAGCCGTGGCGCGCAGCACAGGCAGGTACCGGTTCATGCGGGGTTGCAGGTTGGGCAGGCGCTCGGCCCAGCTTTGGGACAGATCGACGCCTCGGTCGGTCAGCTTGTCCACCGCGATAACCAGGGTGCGGGCCGCAAGATACACCAGGAGGGTGCCGCCTGCCGCGCGCAGAAGGTACTGCGGACCGCCCTCTAGGTTGAAGGTCCATGTAAAGGTCGTGACCACGACAAAGGCAATCGCCAGGATGTGCCAGAGGCCGCCGAACCAGTAACGGGCGCTGCTGAAACTGCTGATGTTCCTCAGGTGGAAGCGCGCCGTGCGATCCTTGCGGATCCAGTCCCGCACCGGCTTGCGGTTCTGCAGGATAAGACAGACCAGCAGGACGGCCATCAACAGCGAGGCCAGCTTCAGCAAGGCCCGCTCCGCCGCATGCGGCAGGCCCAGAAGTTCGATCGTGTTCAGGATGAAATATGTGTACACGCAGACGGCACTCACACGTCTGCCCCAGCGGTACAGAAAGCGGGCGCCGCGATCGCCGATGGAGGGAATGAGTCGCAGGTTCGCCGCGTCCGGCGCGGTCACGCAGCGCCCGGCAGCCAGCAGGAGTAGAAAGACGACCGTTGCCTCGACCATGCCGAGGGACGCCCCGATTACCACCGTCTGATCCATGCCCATGATAACGCCGTAGGCGGCGGCGGTGAAACCGCCGATCGGCAAGATCAACAATCCTAGCCTGCCCAGCGCGGCCAGCAGGCGGCGGGGATAGGTCGTGAAAACCATCCGCTCGATCGCGTGGCGGGGCCTCAGTAGAACGCGGAACGCGATCCACCACCCGGCAAGGCCGGTGCCCAGGACCAGCATCAACGACGTCAGGACATCACGCCACTCCAGCCGGGTGGCGGGATCCTGCCACCGCAAGGCGATGATGCCGAAACTCCCCGGAAAATCGGCAAACGCCTGGCGAAGCTCCCCAGCCTCGATAGCGAAGCTTTCGAGATGGGATTTGAAATATCCGTAAACATCCGCGCCCATCGTTTCGACCGGCGTGGCAACAGGCGGCTTGTTGGCCTGCGCCAGGAGTTGCAGTTCGGCGACCAGCTTGGCGCGCGCAACCGGATCGTTCAACTGGGCCGCCAGCGCTGCGGCATCGTCCGGCGAAGGCGCCGTGCGCACCGCGGGATGCGGCGTCTGCGCGGAAACAAACGCCGGGGCGAACAGCAACCCGAGCGCCAGGATCAGTTTCACGGCTTGGCGCGGCGCAGGAATGGCGGTACGCCATGCCGATGAGCCTGAAATCGAGCCAAACCCGCCCATGAGCCTGAAAACCTGCATCGTCATTCCGGCCCGTTATGACAGCAAGCGGTTTCCGGGCAAGCCTATTCACGCCGTGATCGGCGGTGTGACCTTGATCGAGCGCGTGTGGCGCATCGCGCAATCCATCCAGCGCGTCGCGGGCGTGTACGTGGCGACTGACGACACTCGCATCGCCGATCATGTCAGAGGCTTCGGAGCCACGCCCGTGATGACCCCCTCCGATGTTGCCTCCGGCACCGACCGGGTTCACGCCGCGCTGGCGACGCTCGATCCGGATATCGAGGCCGTGGTCAACCTGCAGGGTGACACGCCGCTGACCCCGCCCTGGGTCGTGCAGGCGCTGGTGGACGAGATCGCCCGCGAAGACGGTCCGGCCATGGTCACGCCTGCGGTGGCGCTGACGCCGCAACAGGTACAGGCCCTGGAAGAGGCCAAGCGAAGCGCGCCTTCAAGCGGCACCACGGTCGTGATCGATTCGTCGGGCCACGCCTTGTACTTCTCGAAGCACATCCTGCCTTTCCGCCGCGACAACTATCCAGCACCTGTCTGGCGTCATATCGGGCTGTACGCCTACCGCCGCGAAACGCTGGCGCGGCTCGTATCGCTGCCGCCGACGATGCTGGAGAAAGCCGAGGGCCTCGAGCAGCTGCGCGCGCTGGAGTCAGGCACCCCGATCAAGGTCGTGCCGGTCGACTACCGCGGCCGCACGCATCATTCAATCGATCATCCAAACGATGTCGCAATCGCCGAAGCGATCCTGAATGATGAAGGCGAGTTTGAAAACATGGCCGCAAGTCCTTGAAACTATACATTGCCCGGCACGGTAACACGTTCGAAGCGCATGAAACGCCCCGCATGATCGGGCGCGGCGAAGATCTGGCT
>CALMVH010000300.1 GCA_937873165.1 uncultured Rhodospirillales bacterium | reverse complement strand
CGACGAGGTCGTGCTGGTGGGCGGGGCGAGCCGCATGCCGCTGGTGCTGCGCAGCGTGTCGCGCCTGCTCGGCCGCCTGCCGCTGCGCCACGTCGACCCGGACCGGGCCGTGGCGCGCGGCGCCCCCCGGCGGGGCGGGCTCACCCCGGGGGGGGCGCCCCACGGCGCCAAAGCGGAGTTGATCGCCAAGCTGGAGTTCTTCAATCCAATCGCCAGCGTCAAGGACCGGATCGGCGTCGCCATGATCGAGGCTGGCGAGGCTAACGGGTCGATCACGCCCGACACCGTGATCGTCGAAGCGACATCGGGCAACACCGGCATCGGACTTGCTTTTGTCTGCGCCTCACGCGGATATCGGCTGATCCTGTGCATGCCGGAAAGCATGTCGGTCGAGCGCCGCAAGATGCTGCGGTTGCTGGGCGCGGAACTGGAACTGACCCCGGCGACCGGCGGCATGAAGGCGGCCATCGCCAAGGCGGAAGAACTATGCGCGACGCTGCCCAAGTCGTTCATGGCAAGACAGTTCGATAATCAAGCCAACACGGAAGTCAACCGCCGCACCACCGCCGAGGAAATCTGGAACGACACGGCGGGCCAGATCGACGCCATGGTGGCAGGCATCGGCACAGGAGGCACGCTGACGGGCGTGGCTGGCGTGTTGAAGCAGCGCAACCCCGCGTTCAAGGCGATCGCGGTCGAGCCCGAAGATAGTCCGGTCTTGTCTGAAGGCCGATCGGGATCGCACAAGATACAGGGCCTTGGCGCCGGGTTCGTGCCCTCGATCCTGAACACCGGCCTGATCGACGAGGTCATAACGATTTCCAATCAAGCCGCGTTCGAAACCGCCCGCGAACTGGCGCGGACCGAGGGCATTCCCGGCGGCATCTCGTCCGGTGCTGCAGTAGCCGCTGCCCTTCAGGTCGCGGCACGCGGCGACATGGCAGGCAAGCGCATCGTCGTGATCATTCCAAGCTTCGCGGAACGTTACCTCTCGACAGCACTGTTCGAGGGGCTGGAGTAGCGAGGTACCCGGTGCCGCGTCGATACAGATTACGCCCAATCGCTGGATTACGTCGTTTCACGCGCGATGACCGTGTTCAGCGAATCGCCGCGCGCCTTAGGCGGTCATTGATCGCCAGACCCAGGCCGATATCGGGAACGGGTGCCACCGCAATGCCTGCATGGCCTTCCGCATCCAGTTGGTGCAGCATTGCAAACAGGTTGGCAGCGGCTTCGGTCAGGTCGCCGTCGGCGCTTAGGTTCATTCGCGCCGCGGCGCCAAGTCCCAGTCCGATATCCGGTCCGAAACCCAGGAAGGCTTCCTCGGCTTCAATAGTTGTCGCATTGATGCGCAGTGTCGTCACCGGAGCGTAGTGCTTGTCGAGCATGCCCGGGGAGCGCGGCGCGCCTTCATGTCCAGCCCCTTCCGCGACCTCGCCCAGAATTGCGCGTAGCGCGTCCCTGTCGAGGCCACCGTGCCGCAGGATGTGAGGCCGTTCACCCGTCAGGTCGACCACAGTGGATTCGAGCCCGATCTCACAGCGTCCGGCCGCCAGGATCATGGCGACCTCCTCCCCGAACTCCGCCGCGACATGGGCCGGCTTCGTCGGACTGAGCCGCCCCGAGCGGTTGGCGCTGGGTGCGGCGATGGGCAATCCGGAGGCCTGGATCAGGCGCAAGGCCGTATCGTGCGCCGGAACGCGCACGGCGACGCTCGGCAATCCCCCGCTGACCAGCCGCGACAACGCACAGCCTTCCAGTCTTGGCAGGACCATCGTAAGGGGACCCGGCCAGAATGACGCCGCCAGGTCAGCCGCTTGCGCGTTGACGACCGCGTATCGCGCGGCGTGCTCAAGCGACGCGACATGCACGATCAGCGGATTGAACCGTGGCCGGTCCTTCGCCGCGTAGATCGCAGCCACAGCCGCGTCGTTCGTCGCGTCAGCGCCAAGGCCGTAGACTGTTTCCGTGGGAAAGGCGACGAGCCGTCCTGCCTGCAGGCAAGCGGCAGCCGCTGCGATGGACGCGGGGCTTGCCTGGATGGTTCGCGGGGCAGCGCGGGATAGGTTCACGGGGTGTGCAACGTGCCGCCGGTCATCGGGTTCGCGACGCCAGTGGTCGTCGGCAGGCTGAGCGGCAATCCTTTCAGAGACCGTACCGCGAGGTAGGCAAAAGCCTGCGCTTCCAGCGCATCACCGTCCCAGCCGACCGTCTCGACCGGCTCCACAGTTGTTTCCAAGGATTGTCTCAAAACCTGCATCATCGTTGGATTGTGACGCCCGCCGCCTGCGACCAGCCACTGCACAGGTTTGCCGGGCAGCCAGCCACGTCCGGCCGCGACTGCTGTCGCGGTAAAGGCCGTCAGGGTGGCAGCCGCGTCTTCCAGTGTCAAATTATTGACCGCCTCCAAATCAAAAGCATCGCGGTCCAGCGATTTCGGTGTATTGGCGGCGAAATACCTGTGGGTCATCAGTGACGCAAGAGCGCTGGAATCCACCTGCCCGCGCGCCGCAGTCTCCCCGTCGCGATCGAGACGCGTGCCGGTGCGTTTCAGGAACAGGTCGTCGAGCAGCGCATTGCCCGGCCCGGTGTCGCAGGCGAGCACGCCCTCGATCGATTGACCCGGCACGATCGTCAGGTTGGCGACGCCGCCGAGATTGAGCACGCCGACCGGCCGCGACACG
>CALMVH010000299.1 GCA_937873165.1 uncultured Rhodospirillales bacterium | reverse complement strand
GACCTGGACGCTGATCGATGCCGACGGGCTGGTGCTCGGACGCCTTGCCAGCGTGGTGGCCATGCGCCTGCGCGGCAAGCACAAGGCGCAGTATACGCCGAACGTCGATTGCGGCGACAATATCGTGATCATCAATGCTGAAAAAGTGCGTATCACGGGCAAGAAGGCCCAGGACAGCATCTTCTATTGGCACACGGGCTTTCCTGGCGGCATCAAGGGACTCAGCCAGGGCAAGATCCTGGCCGGCAAGCATCCGGAGCGCGTGATCGAAAAGGCCGTGCAGCGCATGCTCCCCGGAGGACCGCTCGCCCGCCAGCAGATGGGCAATTTGAAGGTCTATGCGGGGGGCGAGCATCCGCATCAGGCCCAGCAGCCGGCCACGCTGGACGTCGCCGCTCTCAATGCCAAGAATTCAAGGACCGCAGGATGACAACCACCGATACCACCCGTACCGTAACCGATTTGAAGGATCTGGCCTCGCTCGGTAATATCGGCGGCAACTCCGCCGGGAACAGCGAAGCGGCTCCAAAGGTGTTGCCTGCTCCGCAGCGTGACGCGCAGGGCCGCGCCTATGCGACTGGCAAGCGCAAGGATGCCATTGCCCGCGTGTGGATCAAGCCCGGCAAGGGCGTTGTGATGGTGAACGGCCGTGACCAGACCACCTACTTCGCGCGTCCGACGCTCCGCATGATCATCGAGCAGCCGTTCCAGATCTCGGAACGCTCCGGCCAGTTCGACGTCATGTGCACCGTGACGGGCGGCGGTCTTTCGGGGCAGGCAGGCGCCGTGCGCCATGGCATCAGCCGTGCCCTGACCTTCTACGAGCCCGAACTGCGTGGCGGCTTGAAGGCTGCCGGCCTTCTGACACGCGACAGCCGAACGGTCGAGCGCAAGAAGTACGGCCGCCGGAAGGCTCGCCGTGGCATGCAGTGGGCCAAGCGCTGATCGCTTCGGGCCGATACCTTCGCACCAGGTGCAAGCGGGGCGTCCTTCGGGACGCCTTTTTTGTGGAGGAACCGTTATGACGGAGAAAGTAAATGCCGCGATCCTGGGGGCTAGCGGCTATACCGGCGCGGAACTTGTCCGCTTGCTGGCGCGTCATCCACGGGTCGCGATCCGGGCCCTGACCGCCGACCGCCAGGCGGGCAAGACGCTGGGAGAGGTGTTCCCGCATCTCGCCCGCATCGATGCGCCCGTACTAACGCGCATCGAGGATCAGGACTGGTCGGGCATCGACGTGGTCTTTGCAGCGCTGCCGCATGGCACCACGCAGGAGGTGATCGTAGCGTTGCCACCGGCCTTGAAGATCGTCGATCTGTCCGCTGATTTCCGGCTGTTTGATCCCGACGCCTATGCTGCCTGGTACGGTCATCCGCACCGCGCCACAGACCTTCAGGCGGAAGCGGTATATGGTCTTACGGAACTGGCGCGCGAGCCGGTGCGCAAGGCCCGGCTGGTCGCCAACCCCGGCTGCTACCCGACGGCCGCGCAGTTGCCCCTGATCCCTCTGCTGCAAAGCGGTCTGATTCACTCCGATGGCATTATCATCGACGCGAAATCGGGCGTTTCGGGCGCGGGCAGGGATGCGAAACTGGGAAACCTGTTCACCGAAGTCAGTGAAGGCATCCACGCCTATGGTATCACCTCGCACCGCCACGCGCCCGAGATCGAGCAGGGCCTATCCGACGCGGCAGGGTCGAAGGTGCTCGTCAGCTTTACGCCGCACCTGATGCCGATCAACCGGGGCATCCTGTGCACGACCTATGTGACGCTGCGCGGCGGCGCGACCGCTCTGGATTTAAGGCAGCACCTGACACGGGTCTACGGGGAGGAGTCGTTCGTGCATGTCCTGCCGGAGGGCGCGACGCCCGCAACGCGCCATGTACGGGGTTCCAATCACTGCCTGATGAACGTCTTTGCAGACCGTGTACCGGATCGGGCCATCGTCGTCTCCGTCATCGACAATCTGATCAAGGGTGCATCGGGGCAGGCCATCCAGAACATGAACCTGATGTTCGGCATGCCAGAAACGATGGCACTCGAGCAGGAAACGCTGTTCCCTTGAACCGGCTTTCACAACCCAGACTTTTTTCAGAAGACTTTCCTGTTGCAGCCCATCGGATATAGCCTTAACTACACTTAAATATGATAATACGGAGGCTGTGATGTCGAATGCGGAGTTACCGCGCGAGCCAGGTGGTCTACCCAAGCGGTCGCCAGCCGAAACATTAATGCCGGCGCTGGGTGACGGCAGTAAGCTACAGGCGCGAAGGGTCGAGTACACGGGCTCTCGCGAGCAGGCGGTAACGGTCGTCCGGAACCTGCTTCACCCTGATGCCGAACCAGCGAGCGCGCGGTGGCAGGATACGTTTGTAGAGGTCACGAAGCGATCCTTGCAGGCTGCCACAGCAAAAGAATGGCCCGGTTTCGAAAAACGCTTTTTCCGCGAACTGGACATCGCAGCGGACGCCCGAGGTCTGACACTACCCGGCCAAGTCAAGGGCAAGGAAACGCGGGGCGTCGAACAGCACGCCAGCAAACTTTCGGATGAGTCCGAAAAATACATGACCTTGCTGCGAGGAATGGCGCGATCCCTACCGGGCTCTGCCTGGGGTCGAGTGGAAGGTCAGATCCTTTCCACCTGGCGCCAGGAGTCCGAGCGACGCTTTCCTGCTAGGCAAGCCATTGGTCCGACGCCAGCCGGCATCACGATTTTCGGTTTTGACTGAGGCTACTCGCCTACGTTCAGCAATGCGCCGCGTTTGCGGGCGCTGTGAAAGGCAGCGCGGAACAGGGCTATCGCACCCAGGGAATATAGCCCGTTCAAACCCATGGCCGTGGCAAACAAATGCCAGTCGAACCGATGCTGGAATAGGACGGTCCGCATGCCTTCGAAGACCTGGGCCGAAGGCATCGCCCAGGCCACCGGCTGCAGCCATGCGGGCATGGATGCCACGGGGTAGAAGACGGCGCTGACCGGCTCGAGCGCGAACATGCCCATCCAAACCAGGCTTTCCGCACCCAGGCCGTAGCGCAGGATCATGGAGGTAATGACCAGGGATATCCACCACCCCATGACCGTCAAGGCGGCCACAAACGCGACCAAGGGCAACCCCATGGTGAAGATCGAGTAGTGATACAGCAGGATCGACACACCAACCGCAGGCGCCATGCCGATCACCACGCGGATCAGGCTCGAAATGATCATCGCGGCCAGCCATTCCAGCGGATGCAGCGGGCTCACGAACATGTGGCCCAGGTTGCGCGACCACATTTCCTCCATAAAGCACAGGGCGATGCCCATCTGGCTGCGGAACAACACCTCCCACAGCATGACCGCCCCGATCAGCACGCCGATGCCCTGCGCCACATAGCTGCTGTTGCCTTGGAAAAACCGGCTGATCAGCCCCCACAGCAGCACATTCAAAGTCGGCCAGTACAGCATCTCGACCAGCCGGGGCCACGAGCCCCGCAGCAGGTACCAATAGCGCATGACCATGGCCCAGATGCGCGGCCACGATCCAGCCCGGCGTTCGACCTCGCCGTGTATCCGGTCCAGGCTCATGTGGCATCCTCCCCGTCGGAGCGCGCAATGGCGAGGAACACCTCGTCAAGATTGTCCCGTCCGTGCTTCTCGATCAGGTCATCGCTGGTACCCTCGTCCATCAGCTTGCCACCCTTCATCATCAACACCCAATCCGCCATCCGCTGCACTTCCGGCATGTTGTGCGACGCCAGCAGGATCGTCGCGCCTGTCGCGCGCTGGTAGATTTCCAGGTACGTGCGCATGCGGTCGGCGGTATCGGGATCGAGCGAGGCAGTGGGTTCATCCAGCAGCAGCACGCGCGGGCGGTTCAGCAAGGCCTTGGCCAGCGCCACGCGAGTCTTCTGGCCGGCGGACAAATCACCGGCGTGGCGATCAAGGAACCGCGTCAGGTCC
Source organism: uncultured Rhodospirillales bacterium (assembly GCA_937873165.1). Classification (GTDB taxonomy): domain Bacteria; phylum Pseudomonadota; class Alphaproteobacteria; order CALMVH01; family CALMVH01; genus CALMVH01. The sequence continues at coordinate 2,360 of CALMVH010000299.1, read as the reverse complement.
AGTGCATCCGCCAGTTCAACGATGCGGTCCTTCGCGCGCCGCAATCCGTACAGCCCTGCATACACCGCCAGGTTCTGGCGCACGGTCAGACGGTGCGGCAGATCGACGTAAGGCGAGGAAAAGTTGAGAAAGGGCAGGGCCGCATAGTGGTTCCGGACGATATCGTGCCCCAGGATCGAAACCGCGCCCGAGCTGGGCGTCAGCAATCCCAGCAGGATGGCAATGGTGGTCGACTTTCCGGCGCCGTTCCCGCCCAGCAAGGCGACGGTCTTGCCGGCGGGCACGGTGAAGCTGAGTCCATCGAGGGCGAGCGTATCGCCGTAGCGCTTCGTCAGCGCCTGAACCGAAATGGCAGCGTCGGGCATGGGACGTGTATAAGCTTGCGCAGGAGTCCTGAACAGCCGAGAATCCGCGCATGCCCGACTCCCTTTCCGCCGGCCGCGGCCTGCTGCGCACGCTTGTCTACATCCGGTGGATCGCGGCAACCGCGCAGCTCGTCACGCTGCTGGTGGTGCGGTTCGGACTGGCGGTTTCCTTCGATCTTGTGCCCTGCCTCGGGATTGCGGCATTGCCGGTCGCCGTCAACGTGCTGGTGCCCGTATACAAGCGCGGCCAGCGCATCCGCGCCATCGACGCGCTGATGTTCCTCGGATTCGATGTGGCGCAGCTTAGCGCCATGCTGGCGCTAACAGGCGGGCTTGCTAACCCGTTTGCCTTGCTGATCGTCGGCCCGGTGGCGGTTGCCGCAGGATTGCTGCCGCGGGTCCATGCGGTCGTGCTGACGGCGTTCGCGGTGTTGTTCATCAGCGCGCTGGGGTTGTTCATGCCCTTGTTACCGGTCTTCATGCCCTGGCTGGTCTTGCCGCCTCTCTACCTGTTCGGCATCTGGGCGGCACTGGTGATCGCGTGTTGCTTTATCGCGGCCTATAACTGGACCGTTTCCGACGACATGCGGCGCGCGGGCGACGCGCTGGCCGCTACGCAGGCGGCGCTGGCCAAGGAACAGCGCTGGTCGGCGCTGGGCGCCTTGGCCGCAGCTGCGGCGCACGAGCTTGGCAGCCCCCTTGGCACGATCGCGGTCGTGGTGCGCGAGATCGGGCGCGAGCTGCCGCCGGACAGTCCCATTGCCGACGATATCGCCCTGCTGCAAAGCCAGAGCGACCGCTGCCGCGACATCCTGACCGAACTGGCGCGCAAGCCCGAACAGGCGAACGCACCGTTCGACACCACTACTCTGGCGGTGCTGCTGACCTCGATCGCTGCGCCCTACAACGAGCGAGGGCTACGGTTTGTCGTGACCGCGCATGCGGCGGACGGCAGCGCACCGCCGCTGGTAGGCCGATCGCCGGAACTGGTGCACGGCCTGGGCAATATCGTTCAGAACGCCCTCCAGTTTGCGTGCCGCCAGGTGGATGCGACGATCTCGTGGTCTGCGGACGACATTGAGATCTTAATCCATGACGACGGACCCGGCTTTGCGCCTGGACTACTGGGGCGGGTGGGTGAGCCCTATATTTCTGGCAGGAAGCCGGGCGAGGAGCACTTGGGCCTGGGGGTCTTTATTGCATTGACCCTGCTGGAGCGCACGGGGGCCGCTGTCGACTTCGCCAATGCCGATGTCGGTGGCGCGCGCGTAACCTGTACCTGGCGGCGCGGCGATCTAGATAGACAGAAGGACCTACGCAAATGAGTGTGACTGAAACAGCGAAGGGTGCGGGGCAGCGCAAGTCGCTGCTGCTGGTGGACGATGACGAACCCTTTCGCACGCGGCTGGGACGGGCGCTGGAAAAGCGGGGTTTCGTGGTTCACCTAGCCGAGAGCGTTGAAACCGGCATGGTCCTGGGACAAACGCACAAGCCCGATTGCGCGGTTATCGACTTGCGCCTGGCCGATGGCAGCGGCCTCGATATCGTGCCTGCGCTGCGGGAGGTCAGGGCCGATTGCCGGATAGTAATGCTGACGGCCTACGGCAACATCGCGACAGCGGTCGCGGCTGTAAAGGCCGGGGCCGTCGATTACCTGGCAAAGCCGGCCGATGCCGATGCCGTGGAGCATGCCCTGCTTTCAGAGGCCGCGGCAGCGCCCGCGCCACCGCCTGATCCGATGCCCGCCGACAGGGTACGCTGGGAACATATCCTGCGCGTGTTCGAGCAATGCAACCGCAATGTTTCGGAAACCGCCCGGCGTTTAAAGATGCACCGGCGGACATTGCAACGCATCCTGTCGAAACATGCGCCTCGAGAGTAGGCTCAAGCGTCATACGGCATCATTGGATGCGATAAAACGCCACGTAGGAGGGCTGCGGGATCGGGTGTGGTTCGCTGATAACGTTCAGGGTGCCGTCCCAGCTGGTGTAGTTG
>CALMVH010000298.1 GCA_937873165.1 uncultured Rhodospirillales bacterium | reverse complement strand
GATTTAACTTGCAGACTGATCTGGGTGCCGAAGTTTCTGACGGCTCCAAAATGCGGCGTTAACGATTTGATCCGCGCCGAAAAGCGGTCGTTCCCACAGCCTGTACGCAGATGTAGGGACCAGTCCAGGACAAAAATTCGTCGCTACGGAAAAACGGAGGTTCAAAGCCGGTTTGTTGGCTAAATGGATCTTCGACTCGGCTGACACAGGGTAAACAACAGTCTTTTCACCTTGGAACAGCGCGATAGGCAAGTCTGGAGCAGACGAACAGGACGTTGCCGTACACGGCTTTCCTGTCCCAAAGCGCCGGCTACTGGAACGCAGCGGGTTTATTCAGTCGCTTTACCGCTTACATGCTGTTGCAGCAGGCTGTCGATGTGACGCGCATAGTCCAAGGATGTATCGGCTTCGAACTTCAGGGATGGGGTTACGCGCAGTTCCACTTCCTTCGCCAGTTCGGTCCGCATGAATCCCGCTGCGCGATTGAGAGCCTTCACAGTTTGACGTGTGACGGTGGCATCTGCCGCCAGTGGCAGGATGTAGGCAGTGGCGTTTTTCAGGTCGGGCGATACCCGCACCTCCATGATGCTGACGTTCACGCCTTGCAGATCGGGATCGCGGAAGTGACTGCGGCGCAGAATATCCGTCAGCGAGTGCCGCAGGGACTCTCCTACCCGCAGCTGGCGTTGCCCGGCGTCGGGCTTCTGGGACTTCATGCCAAAGCCTGGACGCAAAGTCCGCTTGCAAACATGCGTCGCCCAAGGATCAGGACACTGTCCGCCTGCCTCACGCTGTCGCCGGAAGATGTGTGAAAATCTGGCCGTACCTTGGGATTGAACAAAACCTCGACCGCCTGCGCGTCTGGTTTGTCTGGAGTCGCCGAGCGGGGCGTCCAGATGCCGCGTACTTCGCCAAACCGCCGGCACTCCGGATCATCGGCGCCATGGCAGGGCGTGCCCGGTTCGCGCCAGGCCTGCCATTTGTTCCGGTCAAACACAAAATGCGGCGACTTCAGCACAGCCGTCCTGGCGATCCCGACATGGCGGCCAAGGGCATGCGAGGGCCGTCTTACCTCCTGGAACAGCAGCGCCTCCAGAGTGCGATGGAAGTACGCGGCGACTTCAAGGGGCCGCCTTGGCAAAGGACCGGTCATGCCATCAAGCCTGACGGCCGGTTTTTGAATCCAAGGCAGCTAACGGAAACTCGTCGAAGGTCATCTCACAGCGTACGCGCCACGCTTTCGATTTCGAACGCCTCGATCACATCGCCCACCTTCATGTCGTCGTAATTTTCGAACGCCATGCCGCATTCGAAGCCTTCCCGCACCTCGCGGACTTCGTCCTTGAAGCGGCGCAGCGTCTTCAAGGTGCCTTCGTGGATTACGACGCTGTCGCGCAGCAGGCGCACCTTGGCGCCACGCTTGACCAGGCCTTCGGTGATGTGGCAACCCGCGACCTTGCCCACCTTGGTGATGTCGAAGATCTGGCGGATTTCCGCGTTGCCCAGGAACTGTTCGCGCAGGGTAGGCTTCAGCATGCCCGACAACAGGCCCCTGACATCGTCGAGGATCTCGTAGATGATCGAGTAATATCGGATCTCGACGGTATCGCGCTTGGCAAGGTCCCGTGCCTGCTGGTTGGCGCGCACGTTGAAGCCGATAATAAAGCCGCCCGATGCCTTCGCCAGCGTCACGTCGGATTCATTGACCGCGCCCACGCCCGAATGCAGCACCCGCAGCATGACCTCCGGCGAGTCTTCGGTCAGTTTCACCAGTGAGCCGGTGATGGCTTCGACCGAACCCTGCACGTCGCCCTTGACGACCACTGCCAGTTCCTTTTTCTCACCCGCCTGGATTTGCGTGAACATCTGTTCCAGCGATCCGCGCGCCGATACGGCCGCCTGCGCCGAACGCGCCTTGCGGCCGCGGAACTCGGCGATCTCGCGCGCCTTGGCTTCGTTTTCGACCACGATGAAATCATCGCCCGCCTTGGGCGTGCCGCTGAGACCCAGGACCTCGACGGGGAAGGACGGTCCCGCTTCCTTGACGTTGTCGCCACGGTCGTTGACCAAAGCGCGGACGCGACCCCACTCGCTGCCCGTTACAAAGATGTCACCTACGGTCAGCGTGCCACTCTGCACCAGCACGGTCGCAACCGAACCCCGGCCGCGATCGAGCTTGGCTTCCACAACCGCGCCACTGGCGGCACGGTCTGGGTTGGCTTTCAGGTCCAGCACCTCCGATTGAAGCAGGATGGCTTCTTCCAGCTGTTGCAGGCCAATGCGGCTCTTCGCGGACACATCGACCGCCAGCACGTCGCCGCCCATTTCCTCGACCACCAGATCGTGCTGCAGCAGATCCTGCCGCACCTTTGTCGGGTTGGCGTCGGGCAGGTCTACCTTGTTTATGGCGACGATGATCGGCACCCCGGCCGCCTTGGCGTGGCTGATGGCCTCAACCGTTTGCGGCATGATGCTGTCGTTGGCCGCGACGACAAGCACCACCACGTCGGTCACGTTGGCGCCACGGGCCCGCATTTCGGTGAAGGCAGCGTGGCCGGGCGTATCGATGAAGGTGATCTTCTGGCCGGTCTTCAGCGTCACCTGGTAGGCACCGATGTGCTGGGTGATGCCGCCCGCCTCGGAACTGACGATGTCGGTCCTGCGGATCGCATCCAGCAGCGAGGTCTTGCCGTGGTCGACGTGGCCCATCACGGT
>CALMVH010000297.1 GCA_937873165.1 uncultured Rhodospirillales bacterium | reverse complement strand
TGTTGTTGAACCGCCACGAGAAGTTCACGCTCACCAGCTGGTTCTTCAGGTATCGCTCTTCGGTCTGGGGCGGCAGGTCGAACACTTTGCCGTCACGCAGCGACCGCAGCAGCTTGACGTATTCGCCATGCGCCCACACTAGGGGCATCGCCGATCCGGAGGGCCGACCGAAGATCAGGTCGCGCTCGGGGATATCCTTTTCATCCCACACCTGTTCCGAAATCAGGGCGCCTTCATTGGCGCTCTTTTCCATCATTTCAAGCAGTTCCGTTGCGGCGTTCACGTTGCCTGCCATCAACTCGTAGTGCCCGCGCTCCCCGGACAGCAGGGGCCACACGCGCCCAATGCCGGTGCCGTCGAAAGGCGCGCCGTCGCCATGCTCGCCGTAGCCGTCGAAATTGTAGCGGCGCCAGCCGGGGCCCTGCGGCATGTCCACCTTCAGCAGATGGTCGATCACCTTGACCGTATCGACGATGCGCTTGTCGGTGGCCTTGCGCAGGCCGAAGCGCACCAGCGCCAGCGCGTCCGGGCTTACAATCATCGAGGCACGATGGTTGTCGTTGTCATCCACCGGGCGGTTCTTGATTGCTACGAACCCATCGACGGGCGAAGCCGCGTCAGACTCCTCGATGGGGGAAATACGGACGTAGTACCCGTCGATTCCCAGCGACTTCGCAAGCTCGGTGTCTGCGGCGTAGGTCCAGCGTTCGATATGGTCGTTCCAGGTATCGGCGGTTTCCCGGGCATAGGCGGCCTGGGCGTGATAGCCGGAAAGGTCGAACAAGTCGGCGGCGGCAAGCAGGGCGGCGATCTCGACCGCAAGGGTAAACGGCGAGTATCCTCCGTCCTCTTCCCAGCGATCCTGCCCCGTGACCGGGCCGAACTTCACGACGAACGAGGCGGCCTTCAGCGCCATGGACATGAAATCTTCCATGTCGCCCGGCCTCAGCGCCCCCTCGCGCCGGGCCATGTCCAGAATCAGGATCGGGAACGCGCATTCGTCCATCTGGAGCCCGGACCAGTAGGGCGATCCATCCAGCCACATGTTCTGCGGCCAATGCCCATCGGCCTCCTGCACCGTTTGCAGGTACAGCAACACGTTGCGCACTTCGTCCTTGGCGCCGATGGCCGCCAGCGCCCCTGCGGTTTCGCACAGATCACGTGGCCAGACGAGATGGTAACCGCCGAGGTCATCGTCGCCCTTGGCAAAGCCCCAAGGAATGGCAAGGCTGGCGATGTATCCACCGGTGAAGGTCGTGGCCTCGTGGGCCCGGATGACCGACGCCGACACGCGGTACGGGTCCAAACGGGTTTCCGCACCGGTGCGGTCGAGCGGCTGTAGGTTCTTGTGCCACTCGCGCCATGTCTCGGCGTATGTATCGAAGGCGGTGTAGAAGCCGTCGTGCAGGCTGGCGCGGGTGCGGTGCGCGGCTTCCTCCGGCAGGCGGCCGAAACCGATGGCAAGGGTGAATTCACCCTTGCAGGCTTCCAGGTCGATTTCGCCGGTCAGACCGATATTGCCATTTTCGGCGCGGTCGTATTCCCACGTCATCTGCTTGTGCTTGGACAGGTCCTGCCACGAATCGGACGTACCGACGAACCCGACGGAGGCGCGCCGCCACGGCACCGATGCCGCGAAGGCCAGCGCGCTGACGCCGCCGGAGGCAAACAGCATTTGCTGCCCCTTAAAGTCGCCGGTCCAGCCCGTGTTGTTCGCGCCCCGGTTGACAAGGTGCGGCGCCAGCAGCGCGAACAACTTGTATTTGCGCCCAAGTTCCGGCTTCAAATCCTCGAACAGGATTCGCTGAAGCACCACGTCGCGCTTTGGGTCGGTGACGATGCGCTTGATGATGCGGAAGCTGCCGTCCGGCGCCGTGCCGGTGAGCTCGAAGGCTGGCACAAACCGGTCCATCAGTTCGACCTTGTGGTCGAGGTCGCGCTTTTCGTCCCACATCTGCTGCCCGTCGGTGATGACAAGGCCCTGGTCGCGGGTGCAGGCCTGGTCGACGCGCGGATAGTATATCTCGTTCAGGATGCCGTGGCTGAGCGTGAACCACACGCGGCTGTTGGGGGACAGGACCGAGCCGACGCCGGTTTTGGCGCTGGAAGTCCAGCGTGCTTCGATCCCCGGCCCGCCGGGCGCAAAATTCACCATGCTCGAACTCCCTTGTTATGAAATTGTCTCTTTGACGTATGTTTCGGCAAAGACTTCGGTGATCTCGACGCTGGCGGAGACGCTGTCGCCGCTGCCTTTCAGATAGCCGCGCAGGACATCCATCAGCCGCGCCGCCAGTTCGCGGCGCACATCAGGGCTGCGGCCCTGCAGAATGGCGACTTTCAGCGCCAGGAAGCGCCGGTCGGGCTCCGTGGTGCCGCGTGCAAAATGCTTCAACTCGATCGCGCGGCTCTTGATCGCCGCTTCCTCGAACTGGCCCGACTCAAAGACCGCGGTGTTCAACAGCGTGAGAACCTCGTCCGGGTCGAACCGATTAAGGTTTTTAGTGTATTCCAGCGTGAGATGAGGCATGACCCCGCCATGGAAGTGCAAAGCAATCTGATCGTTCTCGTAATCGGAGTTTCCGGTTCAGGCAAGTCCACCATTGCGAAAGCGCTCGCAGGCAGGCTGGGCCTTGAGTTCCTGGAAGGCGACGATTTCCATTCGCCGGAGGAGATCGCCAAGATGGCCTCGGGGCATCCTTTGACCGACCAGGATCGCTGGCCCTGGCTTGAGCGTATCCACGCCGCTTTGGAGGCCCATGTGGCAACCGGCAAAGGTACCGTGGTTGCCTGCTCCGGCTTGCGCAAGGTCTATCGCGAACGCCTAGTCGCGCACATTCCCGACGCGCGGCTGGTGTACCTGAAGGGCAGCCAGGAGCTGTTTGCCGCCCGCATGCACAGGCGGAAGAACCATTTCATGCCGGCATCCCTGCTCGACTCGCAGTTCGCGACACTGGAGGAGCCGGGACCCGAGGAAAACCCGATCACGGTACCGGTCGACGGGCCGGAAGAGGATACCCTGAAGGCAATCGAGGCGGGGCTGAAGAGCAGAATTCAAATGATTTGAAGGAGATCTTTAATGACAAAGACATACACGTTCCGTCCTAACTATGAAATCGTCGATCTCTTTCAAGGCGTACGTCCAATCCCGGAACTGGCAGAAGAAGTCGGGATGTATTCCGCTACATCCGATTTTGTTGAACGTCACGGAGGTCCTATCAGCAGGGATATCTTGAAACGTATTCCCGACTGGTATTACGACGAAACATCGTCCAAAAATCTAAACA
>CALMVH010000296.1:2880-5359 GCA_937873165.1 uncultured Rhodospirillales bacterium | reverse complement strand
GCTGTTTGAGCAATTTCATTGTTTCCGCGATGTAGTCTTCCAGCGGCATCGCGTTCGGGTCGTTTTTCTGCCGCTCACCTTGCAATGTGGTTTGCACGTACGGCGGTACCAGCTCAATCACTTCCACGTTTGTTTTCGCCAACTGGTAGCGCATCGCTTCGGTCCACGCGTGGATGGCCGCCTTGGTCGCGCAATAGGTCGGGTTGAGCGAAAGCGGCAAAAAGGCAAGGCCCGAAGTCACGGTAAGGAGCGTCGCCGCGGGCTGCCGGAGCAGGTGCGGCAGCAGCGCCCGCGGATACGGACCTTCCGTCAGCACGGCGCGCGCGAGTTCGCCCGCCAGATGGGCGGGTACCTGATCGTATTCCGGTGCGTAATATCCGTTTGCCTTCTTGCGGTAGGGTGCCAGCACGCCCGCGAGTTGGTAGGCGCTCGGCGGGCGTCCGTTCCACGGCAGCGGATCCAGCTTCAGCGCATCGTAATGACGGTGCAGCCTTTGCTCGAACAGGGCCACGCTGCCTTGCTCCCAGAACCGGATCGATAAGCGCGCGGCGTTCGGCGCGAGGAGTAGTACATAGAACTCGGTGTCGGCAGCGTCGAGGTCGTATCCTAGGTCCGCGAGCGGCCGCCCTTCGGCAAACTTTGTCAGCGCGGCGCCGAGCTTCTCCGACTCTTCCTTCTCCGACACCGTACCGAGCGCATTGGCAAAGAGGTCGGCAAACGTCTCGGCCGCCTCGAACCGGGCGTCCGTTTTCGGAACGGCCCAGAAGACGACGGTGGCATCGCCGATCTGCACGCGCCGCCGGGGATTGGCGAGAAGGGTGTTCAGCGCCGTGGTGTAGGCGCGCATCGCGGCTTCCGAAACCGGCGCGTTCAAGCCTTGCCCGTCATCCTTGCCGTAGGACGTAAACGATTTTTGATTGAACGAAACAATCGCCGCGCCGGACGACTGCGCGTTGCGGACGCCCCGGATATCGGCATGCGTCAGGGCGATCGGCGCATGGTTTCCACTCACGAGGCACATCGCCTTCACAGACTTTGAACCTGCGACAGCATCGGACACGATCTGCCGCGCGGCGGGTCTGTCGTGGATAAGCCCGCTGCTTGCCATGGTTCCAAGCGAAAAGGCGACATTGCTGTCCACAATGTCGGCGGGCAGGCCGCTTGCGTCGAGCTGGTCGGGCGTCCAGGCGCGCAGAAAGGCCAGCAACGCCCTCAGCCCCGGATCGTCGCTGTCGCCAATGGCCTCCGCCTGCCGCGCCTTGAAGGCTTCGTGCTCGCGGGCGGTCCGTTCCGGCTTCATGGTATCGGCTGTGATGCCGAGGGCATACGAGGTCTTGTCCCATAGCAGGTTCGCCGCGATGCCAGACGTGCGCTTCGGGGATTGCGGAACACGCATAAGCTTGCCCACCCTGCGGCCCTTGATCTCCTCGCCGACAAAGCCGGCGCCGAGAAGCTTGCCGGACTCGTCCAGCTGGATGACGAAGGAAATCTTTTCGGAGGCATAGCCGGGCATTGTCGCGTCGCCCGTTTGCGCCAGATGCTTGTAGTACCCGGCCAGAGCGCCCAGGATACTCATCGCACGATCTCGCCTGAATTCCAGGCGGGCACGTCGATCACGCCGTCGCGCATCGTGGCGCGGAAGAAGGCCGGCTGGTAATCTTTTCCGAAATTGATGTCGTGCAGCATGAAGCCGAGGTCCCGCGTCTCCGGGATGGCTGGCGACAGGGTTCCCTCGACCGGCGCGAAGAAGGCAGGGAATTCACGTGTGCCAAGATAGGGACGGTGGAAGCACTGCCCCTCGCGGGCGCGGCGGTTGAACATGTCGAGATGCTTGCCTTCGCTGTCGCCCTCGCCCCATTTCGGCGTCCGCTCGAAATGTGCCTCGATCACGTAGGCCACGTCGCGCAGCAGGGTGGCGGCGCGTTGCTGGCGATCCTCGTCCACCGCGATCGCCAGCCCGGCGGCTGACCCCGCCCTCATGGCCGAGCGCGCGGTGACGGCGGATATTTTGGACCCGACCTCGTTGCGGCGAAGGCTCTCGAAGCGGATCGGCTTCAGCACATGAATGCGATCGACCACCCAGCGGATCGCCGGCTTCCAATGAACCGCCTCCAGCACGCCGCGCGCGGCAGACGGCGTGATGACGTCGTACGATACGCGCTCCGCCTTCATCTCCGGCCTGGTGAAGCACGCCCGCTCGCCCCACACATGCAGCCGCACGCCCCATGATTTATCTGTAGTGGAGTTCACTAGACCTCTTACGACTTTTCTTTGTTTTAACGCAGGCTTGGGCAGGGTGAAGCGCATTTGAGAACGACTGCGTTGGAAAAACTCCAACGCAGCTTTCTGATCCCGCAATATCAGGTTTCAATCCACAGTTAAAAGCGGCTTGCCTTCTGCTCATCTGACGAAGGAATCGGTAACATTGACGCAACGTCTTTCTGAAGACCGATAGATCGCAAACAATCAGGAACATTTC
>CALMVH010000296.1:0-2870 GCA_937873165.1 uncultured Rhodospirillales bacterium | reverse complement strand
GAACATTTCACTCTCCGAAACTGACAGATCGGGAAGTATCATTCTGCACCAGAGCTGTCAACTTCCTGATAATGCGAGATCAGACTTTTTAAATCAATAATGTTTCAGCAGTCATGAAGGTCGGATCGGTCCAGTCGAGGCCGCTGTCCTCCCGGTACAATGCCATGTCATCCAGTTGCACGAACTGGTCTCCGAACTTCTCCTTGCGGATCATGCTGGCGGCGCCGCGTTTCATCAACTCCGCGCGGGCCTTGATTGGCACGTTGACAACGTAGCGCTGCAACCCGCGGGCCGCCGTTCCTGGAAATGGCGCATGCACGAGCTGTTGCAGGGCGTCGTCGGCCTCGCCGCGCCAGTTCACGATCAGGGGAACCATCGTGTCCTCGATCATGCGAAACCTGGCGGCGACCGTTTCGAAGGGAAACCAGCAGTCCCCGACCCGCGTTTCCATCAGCTCCAGTATGTCCTTCGCATCCAGCGCGGTCTGGCTGCCGTTCCGGCCGTTACCTTTGCGGAAGTAGAGTTCGCTGAAGTACCGTGTCATGGCCTCCGGGCCGAGCACATCGCGCAACCTGCCTGCCGCAACCTCCGCGAAGATATCATGTGCCACCTCAGCGTTGATCCGCAAAACCTTCAGCTTGTGTTCGTCGTCCGGCTCGAAGACGATCACCTGGCTATTCTCGAGCGGGTGCTTGAACTCGCGGTTGCAGCGTCCAGCAGCCTGCACGATCTGGTCGAGACCCGCTTCGGCGCGCAGCACCAGTCCGAAATCCACGTCGACGCCCGCCTCGATCAGGCTGGTGCTGACGACCCGGCAGGGACGCTCATGAGCCAGATCGTCCCGTATCTCCTCAAGGACTTGCAAGCGGTGCGCCGCGCACATGCAGGTGGACAGATGCCGCGCTCCCGGCAGATCTCTTACCGCGCGGAACAGCGCGCGTGCGTGCGCCCGGGTGTTGACGATGGCGAGCACCCTGTCCGCCGCCGCGATCTGGCTAGCAAGATCCTCGTCGCTCCACCGGCCGGCATGGCCGACTGTGACGCGCTGCATGTCGGCCGCAAGCCGCGAGGCGTCGGCGATCAGGTGACGCACGTTCCTCAAGCCGAGCGTCTCCAGAGGCGGCTGCGTGGCGGTGGACAGCACGATGGAGCAGCCGTAGTTACATGCCAATTCGTCCAGCGCCCGCACGGCCGGGCACAGCAGGTCCAACGGCATGATCTGGGCTTCGTCCAGCACGATCACGCTGTTCGCGATGTTGTGCAGCTTGCGACATTTGGCGGGTCGGTTGGAAAACAGGCTTTCGAAGAACTGCACCGCCGTCGTGATGACCAGCGGCGCATCCCAATTCTGTGTGGCGAGCCTCAGGCTCTCGGTTATTTCACGGCCTTCAGTGCGGATCGACACTTCCTCATCGAAGGCGCTGTGATGCTCCAGTACGCTGCCGTCGTGCGGCTTCAACGCCTGGCGGTACACGGCAGCCGTCTGCTCCACAACCGAGGTGAATGGAATGACAACAATCACCCGGTCCAGATTGTGTTGCACCGCGTGGTCGAGAGCGAAAGCGAGGGATGCCAGCGTCTTTCCGCCTCCGGTTGGAACGGCCAGGCTGAAAACGCCTTTGTCTAGATCAGACTGGTCACGCACGGCTTGGAAGATTTTGGCGCGGCGAACGTTGAGCTCGCCGGTTTTCCCCACAAAGCCGTCCAGATACTTGTCCAATGCCCCTTTCAAATCTGATAGCTCCGCCCATTCGAACCGGCGAACACTGGGCCTGCTTTCCGCTTCGTTGTAGAAGGCCTCGGTTGCCAGCCGGTCGGCATCCACCAGCGCGCTGAACAAAAACCTGATCAGGAAGCCGATGCCGAAGCCGTAGCTCCCTGTTGTGGGACGCATGGGTGGAAGTTGCGCATCGCTCTGAACATCGATCTTGTCCCGCCCCGCTCGGATTTTAAGGGCAGAGACTCGGCTTTCGGCTTCGCGGATGCGGTCTTCCAGTGTTCTTGAGGGATTGGTGCCGTTCAGCGCCACTCCGTCCGAAAGCCCGGCATGGTGCCCCGCTACAACCGCCGCAAGAATGCGGCCGATATGCTTGGGGTGATTTTGCATCGCCAAGGCCGCCCCCTGAGCGGCATGATCGCAAGGTCTGCTATCTCCGTGCAAACGACGCTGAAACGCCGGATCGAGTTTGCCCCAGTCATGCAGCCATCCGGCTGTGCGCCCGAGACTTCCGGATCCGAATTTGTCAGCGAAGGCAGCCGCTTGTTCCGCAACTCTGGACAGGTGGTTTTTCAGCAACTCCCAATCCCGTTCCGGCTTCCCGTCGATTGAATGCGCATATGAAGTATCGAACCCGCTGTCCATCAACACGCCTTTGCACAACAAGCCTAAAGGATATACAGATAAAAAGCATGCACTTATAGATTGTTCCCTCGATGCGAGTCGGATACAAAGCTCTGGGCTGTCTAAGGGTGCTTCGAGGAGCCGAGCCACACCTTGAAACTTCAACAGCCAAGTCCGTACCCAAGTCCCTGCTTTTCAGAAAACGCTTCCTTGATGGTGCTAGACAGTTCCCTGTTCTGTTCTCAGCATGAACGGCGCTGACGGCTGCTAGCACAATTGTCCCTGCCGTTTTTCATGCGCGTGGTAAAAGGTGATGCGTCGGTTCGTTTTAAAAATTCCCGTTATTTTCCCTGATAAACAGGGATATAGACAGGTGACACGCGTTCGCCGCCGTCTACCCGCACAGCCACCTAGTTTTTTGTCTTCGCAAGTTTTCATAGCGTCGCGTTTTGCCCGGCAATGTGCGGGCTTTTGCCTAGGCTCAGGACCTATTAATTAGGATTTCCAAGGTTGGTGAGATATGATTCCA
>CALMVH010000295.1 GCA_937873165.1 uncultured Rhodospirillales bacterium | reverse complement strand
GTACAAGACACAGGTCTTCGTTTATCACGAGGGCGATTACTACCGCACGCGCCTGACCCACAGCCTGGAGGTCGCGCAGATCGCGCGATCGATTTCCCGAGTCCTTGGCCTCAACGAGGATCTGGCGGAGGCGTTGGCCCTGGCGCACGATCTGGGACACACATGCTTCGGCCACGCGGGCGAAGATGCGCTGCATGCCTGCATGGCCGAGTACGGCGGCTTCGACCACAACGACCAGGCGCTGCGGATCGTCACAAATCTGGAACGACGGTATGCCGATTTTGATGGGCTGAACCTGACGTGGGAAACACTGGAAGGCCTGGTCAAGCACAACGGTCCGGCGCTGCCTGTGAAGCCAGGCAAGACGCTGGGCCTTACGACCGGCGCGTTCAACCGCGAGTTCGACCTTGAACTGTCGACCTTTGCCTCGGCCGAGGCGCAGGTCGCCGCCCTGGCGGATGACATCGCCTACAACAATCACGACCTGGACGATGGATTGCGGGCAAAGTTCCTGACGTTCGACCAGTTGCGGGAACTGCCTTTGGCGGGTGATGCCTTGCGGGCCGTCGAAGCCCGGCGTCCCGGGCTGGATTCCGGGCGGCTGATCCATGAAATGACGCGCTCGATGATCGACAGCATGGTCCGCGACCTCCTGGCGGAAAGCCAACGCCGGATCGCCTTGCTGAAGCCGGAAACCGTGAAGGATATTCGACACGCCGACCAGCCCGTAATCGCGTTTTCCGACGAGCTGCTGGGCTACGACAAGGTTTTGCGCCAGTTCCTTCGCACCAACATTTACCGGCATTACAAGGTGAACCGGATGACCAACCACGCGCGGCGCGTCGTCAAGGACCTGTTCGAAATGTTCGTGAATGAACCCGAGTGCCTGCCCGACGACTGGCGGGCACCGCCCGGCGATGTGGAGGGGCAGGCGCGCATGGCCGCCGACTATATCGCGGGCATGACCGACCGCTACGCCCTGCGCGAGCACCACCGCCTTTTCGATCTTTACAGCCCGTCATTATGAGCCTGTTCCAGACCTATACTGAACTCGTGCACGACACCCTGCGCGCCATGATTGCCGAGGGCGTCCTGCCACCGCTGGACATATCGCGGGTGCAGGTGGAACCGCCGCGCGATGCCGCGCATGGCGATCTTGCTACAAACGCCGCCATGGTGCTGGCAAAGCCGGCGGGGAAACCGCCCCGCGACCTGGCGAACAGCATTGCCGAATGGTTGGGGGCGCTGCCCGGCGTGACCGGCATCGACATCGCGGGTCCAGGCTTCCTGAACCTGCGGCTCCAGCCTGAAATCTGGAAGCGCGAACTGCCGCTTATCCTGCGAGCCGGTACGGCCTATGGCAACAGCGGGCGCGGCAAGGGCCAGGGCGCTGTCAACATCGAATATGTCTCGGCCAACCCCACAGGTCCCATGACAGCGGGGCATGCCCGGGGCGCGATCGTCGGCGATGCGCTTGCCAGCCTGCTGGTCAAGGCGGGCTATACCGTCACCCGCGAGTATTACCTGAACGATTCGGGCAATCAGGTGGCCGTGCTGGCGAGATCGACGCACCTGCGCTACCGCGAGGCGCTGGGCGAAGCCATCGGCGACATTCCCGCGGGATGCTATCCCGGCGAGTACCTGAAGGACGTGGGTCAGGCGCTCGCCGCGCGTGATGGCGGCAAGTGGTTGTCGTTGTCCGAAGACGAATGGCTGCCGGCGGTGCGGGACTTCGCAATTGCGGCCATGATGGACGACATCAAGGGCGACCTGTCCAGCATGGGCATCCGCCACGACGTGTTTTCTTCCGAACGCGCGCTGGTGCAATCCGGCGCGGTTGAAAAGGCGTTGGAAACGCTGCAGCACCGCGGATTGCTGTACGAAGGCGTACTGGAGCCGCCCAAGGGCAAGCTGCCGGATGACTGGGAGCCCCGGCCACAATTATTGTTCAAGTCCAGCGATTTCGGCGATGACGTGGACAGGCCGCTGAAGAAATCGGACGGCACCTATACCTATTTCGCAGGCGACATCGCGTATCACTACGACAAGCTTCAGCGTGGATCCACGACGCTGATCGACGTTGTGGGCGCCGATCATGGGGGATACGTCAAGCGCATGCAGGCGGCGGTGGCAGCGGTCGGCGAGGGCCGCGCGGCGCTGGATGTGAAACTATGCCAGATGGTTTCGGTGCTCGACAACGGCGTGCCGGTCAAGATGTCGAAGCGCGCGGGCACGTTTATCACCCTGCGCGACATGATCGACCGGATCGGCAAGGACGTGCTGCGCTTTGTGATGCTTACAAGGCGTAACGACCAGACGCTGGAACTCGACTATGCCAAGGTGACGGAACAGTCGAAGGATAACCCGGTCTTCTACGTGCAATACGCGCATGCCCGCTGCTGTTCGGTGCTTCGGCATGCCAGGGAAGCCTTTCCCGGCGCGGCATTCGACGACGTGGGGCTGGCCGCCGCCGATCTGGTGGCGCTCGATTCGTCCGAGGAAATGGCGGTGCTGAAACTACTGGCGACATGGCCGCGCGTGATTGATCTGGCCGCGGAGGCGCACGAGCCGCACCGCATCGCATTTTACCTGCAGGAAGTCGCCGCGGCTTTCCACGCGCTGTGGACGAAAGGACGGGAGGATACGACGCTGCGGTTTATTCACGACAATGACGAGGCCTTGACGCAAACGCATCTGGCGCTGGTACGCGGCGTGGCACTGGTAATCGCGAGCGGTCTCGGCGTGATCGGCGTCACCCCAGTCGCGGAGCTGCGGGCGTGAAGCGGGAGGACCCCCGCTTCGGCTACGGCACAGCGCAATCCCAAACAGATGTTTATGTCGATCCGAAAGCCGGCCCCCGCACCCGTGGCAAGCGTGGACGGTCGCTTTTACCGGTTCTGGTCGCGGGATCGGCTGTTATCCTGTTCGCGGGGTTCATGTGGATTTCCTATACCCGGCATCCACATTTGCGCCCCGGCGAAGTTCCAATCATCGCTGCCGAAGCCGGGCCGATTAAGACAAAGCCCGACGATCCAGGCGGCATGGACATTCCATTCAAGGACACAACGGTTTACGAAGAACTGGGCGGCAGCAAGACGCACCGGACTTCGACCGCCACAGAGCACCTGCTGCAACCGCCCGAACAGCCGCTGCCGAAGCCCGAAGCGCCCCCTGCACCGATCCCGGCGGCGCCGCCAAAAGCAGCGAATGCGGCACTGGCGCCGAACGCCGACATTCTTCCGCTGCCGCCGGCGGAACCGACAGCCGAGTCAGCACCGGCAGCCAGCGATCCGGATGCCGCTGCGCTGGCGCCGTTGGAGGCGCCGGAAACCGATGCGTCCACCGCCGCGCCTGCGCCACCACCGGCGTCGCCACCCGACGCCGGCACACTTCTGCCTCCGCCTCCACCGAGCAAGCCACCCC
>CALMVH010000294.1:1905-3091 GCA_937873165.1 uncultured Rhodospirillales bacterium | reverse complement strand
TGCGAGGGCTGTCGACGGCAGGGTGGTATTCGCCGCCGACGCGCCGTTGGCCGACCAGGCGCAGCAGGCTGAATTAGCGGAAAGCCTACGTGTCGGCCTTTTGGAAATTGATTACTAGCGTGAGCAATGGGCGGGCGGACAGACCCCCAGCCAAGCCCATCGGCCACTAGCCGCGTCGTGGCTGTAGCGGCGAAGACGGCCGTTGCGGCAGGCGCAAGTCCAGGCGGGACGGTTGGGCAGGGGCCGCCAAGGATGTATGAGGCGTGACCTGGCTTGGCGACAGCGACGGAACGGGAACGCCCGCCGCGATGTAAGCCTGCGCGGCCAGGGCATGCACATCCGTCCGTTGGACCTGGGACATCTGCCCTGAATTCTGATCGACGCGCTCCGCAACCATTCTGCGCCTGCCGTCCCGGGCGGGATCCTGATGCAGGAAATGTATATCGCCCGGCAGGTACTCATGGGGATCGACAGTCGCAAGCGCGGAACTCAGTTTTTCGGACGTCTGCTGCAGCATGGTCTGACTTTGCCTGGTGCCACTGTCCAGCGGGCCCGGAAGACGTTCCCCGCGCATGGCCAAGCCAATAGATCCCAGCGCGTTTGCCACAAATCGGCCAAGGGTAAGGTCTTCGCGCGGTGCTTCGGTCATAATGTCTGTAACGTCCCTCTGTTCTGCCACGGAGGGTAATCCGAGAAATTTGTCGAAACTATGAAGAAGGACAGCGCCTATAAGTCTTGCAGGTCGCGTTGCAGGATCACGATGTCCAGCCACTTGCCATGGTTATAGCCGACGTTGCGCACCGTGCCGACATCGGTAAATCCGCACGACCTGTGCAGCGCAAGCGAGCCGACATTGGCGCTGTCGCCCACGACCGACACCATGCATTTGTAGCCCAGCGCCGCGGCGTCGCGCAGCAACTGCATCAGCAGGTGCTTGCCGATCGACCGGCCCTGATGGAAGGGCGAGACATACACGGAATCTTCGAGCGTGAATCTGTATCCAGACCGCAGGCGGAAGGGCCCCGCATAGGCGTAACCCACGACGAACCCCTCGCACTCGGCCACAAGGTAGGGGAGGTTCGCCATGCGCAGCTGCTCGAACCGACCCATCATTTCGGCCAATGTCGGCGGATCGTCCTCGAACGAGGCGGTGCCGTTCGTCACGTGATGGCAGTATATGTCCGCG
>CALMVH010000294.1:0-1895 GCA_937873165.1 uncultured Rhodospirillales bacterium | reverse complement strand
ATGGCTTCGACGTCGTAGGGACCGGCGGGCCGGACGGAAATCGGATCGGGGCTCATGCAAACCTTTGACAATCGGTTCAGCGACAATTCTATTCGCCCGGCATGAAACGCAAACTAATATTTCTGGTAACGGAAGACTGGTACTTCCACATGCACCGCCTGCCGCAGGCACGCGCCGCGCGCGATGCGGGATACGAGGTCGTGGTGGCGACCCGGGTGCGCGACCATGCCCGGCAGATCGAGGCAGAAGGCTTCCGCCTGGCGCCACTCAGCTGGAAGCGCGGCAGCCTGAACCCCTTCATGGCGGCCCTGGCGGTGCGCGATATCACCCGCCTGTACAAGGCGGAGGCGCCCGACATCGTGCACCACGTGGCGCTGAAGTCGATCCTGCTGGGCACCATCGCCGCGCGCCGGGCCAAAGTAGCCGTCATCGTGAATGCCTTCACCGGCCTTGGCCAGTTGTTCCTGGGCGACACGCCGGCCCTGAGAAGGCTGCGTATCGTGACCTTTCCAGGCCTGCGCGCGGCGCTGGACAGCCCGCACGTGCATGCCATTGTGGAAAACCCCGACCATCTCCGGATCCTGGTCGAGACCCGCATGCTGAAGGCCGCGCAGGCAACGGTGATCCGGGGATCGGGCATCGACGTGGACCACTTTACAGTGTCGCCCGAGCCTGCGGGTGCCGTTGTCGCGGGCTGCGCGGCGCGCATGCTGAAGAGCAAGGGTATCCTGGTCCTGGGGGAGGCGATGCGGCTTCTGGCAGCCAGATCGTCCCCGTTGATCCTGCGCCTCGCCGGCAACCGGGACGACGAGAGCGCCGAATCGTTGACGCAAGACGAGCTCGACAGAGTAATCGCGCTGCCGAATGTCGAATACGTCGGCCGGATCTCTGACATGAGGGGTTTCTGGCAGGGATCGCATATGGGCGTACTCGCCTCCGTCACCGGCGAGGGATTGCCGGTCAGCCTGCTGGAAGCAGCCTCGTGCGGGCGGCCGCTGGTTGCAACCGATGTGGCAGGCTGCCGGGAGATCGTGGTCGAAGGACAAAACGGATATCTGGTTCCGCCTTTCGATGCGGCAGCCCTGGCGACCGCCTTGGAAAAACTGGTGGGTGACGCGGTCCTGCGCCAGCGGCTGGGCCAGGCATCCCGCAAGCTGGTCGAGACGGAGCTGTCGGCGGCCGAAGTGGGACGCCGCACCGTTGTCCTTTATGCCAATCTTCTGGAAAAAACCCATGCTTGATGATGTACCCGGCTGGGCCTTCCCGTCGCTTGCGGCTTGTATCGTGTCCACCCTGGCAACCCTGTTCCTCACCTGGTTCCTGAAGCGCCAGGCGATCCTGGACCAGCCGAACGCGCGTAGCCTCCACACCGTACCCACGCCGCGCGGGGGCGGCTGGGCGGTTCTCCTAGGCTTGGGAGTCGGTGCGCTGCTGCTGGTTCCGTCGAGACACGCCTTTGCCGAGGCCGGTCCCTTGTTCGCAGGCACCGGCCTGTTGCTGCTGGTGTCGTGGCTGGATGATTTGAAGCCGATGGCCGCTGCCCCGCGCTTTGCGGCCCAGATTGCGGCGGTCACCCTCGGATTGATGCGCCTGCACGGACCTACGTTCCAGGCTTGGCTGCCCTTGCCCCTGGACGTGGCGGCGACGGGGATTCTTTGGCTGTGGTTCATCAACCTGTTCAACTTCATGGATGGCATGGACGGGCTGGCGGGGGGCGAAGCGCTGGCAATCGCGTTCGGGCTGTTCCTGCTGATGCCCGGGCTGCCCATCCTGATGGTACTGGCGGGTGCGCTTGCCGTGTTCCTTGTCTTGAACTGGTCGCCCGAGCTCATCTTCATGGTCGATGTCGGCAGCATTCCGCTGGGGTATCTGCTGGGCGCCTTTCTGTTCCACGC
>CALMVH010000293.1 GCA_937873165.1 uncultured Rhodospirillales bacterium | reverse complement strand
AGACGGCTTCTCGGTCAAACATATCAACCGCCGGGTCGGTGACCTCGCCGTGGATCAACAGCGGCATGCCGATGCGCTGCATGGTTTCCAGGACCGGGTGGATCAAAGCGATGTCCGTTACGCCATGAGCCGAGTTGGTGGTCGCATGCGCCGGGTACAGCTTGGCGGCGGTGAAGATGCCGGTCGTGAAGCCGTGTTCCAGATCGCCGGAATCGGTGTGGTCCGTGAGGTAGGCGGTCATCAACGGCGTAAACGCGGCGCCTTCTGGAAGCGCCGCCCTGATGCGGCCCCGGTAGGCTTCGGCCAGCGCGGCCGTCGTGACCGGCGGCGTCAGGTTCGGCATGACGATGGCGCGGGCAAACTGGCGGGCGGTGAACGGCAGCACCGTTTTCAGCATCGCGCCGTCGCGCAGATGCACGTGCCAATCATCGGGGCGGGTAATCGTCAATGTCGTCACAAGGCATCCTTTTCGCGGGCGGCAATCAGTAAAAAACTCGCCAGCAGCCCGATCAAAGCCAGCCACCAGCCTTGCCAGATCCCGAAGGCGAAACTGGCGATAGTCAGCACGGCCGTCGCGGCCGCCAGCGTAAAGGCGCGTGACGGCATGGTCAGGTAGCCAACGGCGCACAGCACCCGCGCGATGGTGGCAAAGGCGATCGCACACCCGACGCCGCCCAGCTCCAGCCAAATATGCAGGAACATGTTGTGCGGATGCAGCGGCGGCTTGTCCTGCGCCAGCGACAGGAAACCCGGTGCGAGGTCGGATACGGGGATGTTGCGCGAGGATTCGAGACCCAGCCCGAACAGCGGCCAGTGCAGGATACGCCCGGCGGTGAAGTTCCAGATTTGTACCCGGTGACGGAACGAGAACTGCAGATTGTCCCAATGGTCCGCCCCGTAATGCGACAGCGCGAACGCCACGGGGATGCACAGAATGAACCCCAACGCGGCCGTCAGCATCAGCACGCGCAAAACACTGGAAGGAAATCGCGCCGCAAGGCAAAGCGCAACCAAGCCCAGCACCATGCCGACCATGGCGGAATGGCTTTGCAGGAACAGGATGCCGACGCTGTAGACGACAAGCGTGACGACCGCCGGTATGCGCCAGCCGCGCCGGAATGCGATCAGCGTCGCGGGCCAGAGCATCAGCCCCAGCGAGATGATCTCGCGGTCATAGGCATTGACCGGCAGGTCCGGCCAGCGCCAGTGCAGCCGCTTGATGGGGCCACCCGCCGCGATATCGCCAAAGCACAGCACCAGGCCAAGTCCCAGCCCGCACAACAAGGCGGTTTGCGCGGCGCGCGCCTGACTGGCCGGCATGTCTCGGATTGCGACGGGCACGATCACTGCCGAGGCGGCGAGCGCCGCAAGCTCGATCAGCTTAATCCACGCATGGTCGGGTGAACGGGTCCACAGGCACGAGGCTGCCAGGTAGGCCAGCAATAGGCATAGCGGAACGACTACAGGAAACCGGGGAACCGGCCAGCGCCCGTGTTCGGTGCGGTAGGCGATCAGCGTCAGGAAGCCAGTTACGTGCAGCAATGCGGCGAAGCCCAGGGGATCGAGCCCTGCGACGGGACCTGCGGCGAAACAAGCACCGCGCAGGACGAGTCCGGTTCTATTGGGCACCGGGCGATTCCCTTTTTTGCATTGTCACGGCTCCTCGCAATGACCCGCGACTGAGTCGTCAGCCATTCGCTTGTCCTTCATCAAGGATTGCCCGTGCCTTCAAATAGGTCAGCAAGGGGTAAAGCGCGGAAAAAACCGCCAGCGCCACGCCGTAGATGCCTTCCTTGTATCCCCTGCGGCTGACATAGGATTTGAAGAACCGGCCGAATATCCGACGTACGGTATCGTAGCGGCCCGCCACCGCGTTCTGCATGACGGCCTGCTGCGCGGCGAGGGTGGTGTAGCGGTTCAGCCGCGCGTACATGTCGTCCAGGTCGGCATCGACGTAGTGGTCGATAGCGTTGGTCAACCGTGCGCGGGGGCCGCTGAGGGTTACCTTGGGGTGCACCAGATCCTCGCCCCAGATCTTGCAGCCCTTGGCGAACAGGCAGCTTTTCGCGCCGACGCCGTTATACGCCCCCAGCCATGCCGGACCAGCCGCTTGCCCACATAGTTATGGAAGGGGATGCCGAAAATACCGGCCGCCGCGTTCGCCAGCACGCCACGGATCTCGGCGGCGAGGGCGGGCGGCACGCGCTCGTCCGCGTCTATTTCCAGTATCCACGGCCCGCTGCTGGCGGCGATACCCGCCATTCGGCGCTGCCCTTCGTTAGCCCAGCTGCCCTCGACCAGCTTCGCGCCGTAGTCGAGCGCGATATCCTTCGTGCCATCCGTGCAGCGGTCCAGCACCACCACGATCTCGTCGGCGAAGCGGCAGGTTTCGAGGCAGGCGGCGATTTCGCGTTCCTCGTTATGCGCGACGATCAGGATGGTCAGGGCGCTGGGGTTCATGGTTGACCTTCTGCCACAAGGCTTCGGCGCCCGCCACAACGTCTTCAATCGTCAGCCGCCGCATCAGGTCCACGGCCGCCTGGTCGTCGCCATTGCGGCACAGGTCGAAGTCGCGGGCAGGATCGTCGGCCCTGGAAAGATAGGCGGCGTGCTCGCCCCACGGGCGGTACTTCCAGGCAACGCCGGGCCCGAACAGCGCTAGCGTCGGCACCCCGGCCGCCGCCGCGATATGCGTGACACCGGAGTCGTTGCCGATATAGAAATCCGCGCGCGTCAGGCAGGCAGCCGTCAGCGCGATGTCCAGCTTGCCCGTCAGATTGATCGCGCGCGCCGGCCCCAGCGTGTCGGCAATGGCCGCCGCCTCGCCCCCATCGCGGGCATCGCCCAGCAGCAGGACTTTTCCGCCGGCCAGGATTCCGTCGTCACCCAGGATCAGGGACGCCGCCGTGGCATAGCGTTCGGCAGGCCACTTCTTGCCGACCGAGTTCGCGCCCGGCGCCAGCGCCAGGATCGGCCGGTCGCGCGGCACAAGCGTTTCCGCCTGCGCCAGATTTCCCGGGCTATGCCACAGCCGTGGCGAGGGCAAGGGCAGTAATCCGGCCACGGCAGCAAGTTCGGTTACCTTGTGAACCCGCAGCCTGTGCTTCTTCCAGATAAAGCGTTTGCGGGTCAGGATCAGCCGCGAGACCGCGCTCTGCCGAAGGTCGATCACGATATCCCAGTGCGTGGGCACGACGTGCCGCCAGAGCCTGCGCCAGTGTCCCGCATATGGCGATTTCACCAGCTGGATGATTTCCGTTACGGCGGGACAGGCCTCGAACAGGGGCGCGGGCAGGGCGCCACAGGCGACCGTGACCCGAAGCCCCGGGTATCGTTCGATCAAGGCGGACAGGATGCCGGTGGACAGCACCGCATCGCCCAGCCGGTTGGCGGTGATGAACAACATTTTCACGAGGCACCTTGTAGCAGGGGCCGATCGCACCGGCCATACGGCTTGCCATTCCTCTAGGCCGCCGCATAGGGTGGGAACATGCAAATCGATATGCCCAACCGCGGCGTGCTTACCGTGACCGGTGAAGACCGCATCGCCTTCCTGCAAGGGCTCGTCACCAACGACGTCACGAAGGTCACGGGCGACAGGGCCATCTACGCCGGTTTGCTGAGCCCGCAGGGCCGGTTCCTGCACGACATGTTCGTTGTCGCCGATGCGAATCGGCTGCTGATAGACTGCGAGGCGGACCGCCGCGACGATCTTGCCAAACGCCTGCGAATGTTTCGCCTGCGTGCCAAGGTCGAGATCACCGACGAGACGGCGCAGTTCCGCGTGTCAGCCGTGGACTCGCCGGTTCACGATTCACCCGACCTGATTGTTTACACCGATCCACGTGAGTCCGCTTTGGGCTACCGGGTCTTGGCGCCGGTTGCACAGCGACAAAACGCTGGAGCCGACGAGTTCGACTCCTACGATCGCCTGCGCATCGGCCTCGGCATACCCGACGGCAGCCGCGACATGCCGCCGGGCGAGGCCCTGCCGGTGGAGTACGGGCTGGACAGGCTGAACGCCATCGCCTGGACAAAGGGCTGCTACGTCGGTCAGGAACTGACCGCGCGCATGAAGTACAAGGCGCAGGCGAAAAAGCGTCTGGCAACCGTACGCATCGAAGGCCCGGCGCTGCCGCCCGGCACGGTGCTGGCGCACGGCGAACGGGAGGTCGGCGAAATGCGGTCGAGTTGCGGCGACATGGGGCTGGCCCTGATCCGGCTAGATGCGGAGACGGACCTGATTCGCTGCGATCAGACGACGGTGACCGTAATACCTGCTCGACAACCCGCTTCTGCGTCACCCTGATCTGTTCAGGGTGTACGATATGCCCGGTGCACTGGTCAGGACGCTGTCTGTACAGACAAATAATGCGGAGACAAGTTCGGGGTAACGGCCATGGGCGGCAGGTTACCAATCAACGGATCTCGATCCTGGAAAAGTCGGCGATTGTCTCGACCGTGCGTACGAACCGTGCCAGCAATGCCAACCGGTTTCGCCGCAACGCTGGATCGGGATCGTTGACCAGCACCTTGTCAAAGAACGCGTCGATCGGTTGGCGCAGGGTGGCGAGAAGAGCCATGCAATCGCCGAAAGCCTCGTGGTGAGTTAGGTCCCGTGCTTGTTGGGCGGCAGGTTCGAGCTTCTGCCACAAACCCGATTCCTCAGCCTCTTTGAGGAAGGCCGGTTCGATGTTCTCGTTGCGATAGTTCGTACCGTCCCTGGCAGCCTCGTCTTGTACGATCTTCCTGGCACGATTGAACGCGGCGAGAAGACTTTCCCCTTGTGACGACGACAGGAAAGCCTGCAAGGCTTTTGCCCGCCGAACAATGCGTACCAGATCGGAGTCGGGTTCTATGACCGACAGGTCGATGTGCCTCGGTTGTAGATTGCAGCCGCCAATCCACAGAGACGCATCGATATAGTCGGGGCGAAATCCTTCATCTTTCAGAAGGATCTTAAGCCGGTCGATAATGAAGTCGAATGCCCTCGCGGTCGACTTGTGAACGGCTTTATCGTACTCTGGGATCGTTCCGTCGTCCGACTTACGCCCGGCACCATGCGCGCCTTGATCAAGGTACAGCTCCGTTGCCGACTCGATGTAGGTATCGAGCGAGAAATCCCTAACGTCATTTTCTCTGACGAGGCGGATGATGCCCAACGCAGCACGACGTAAAGCATACGGATCGCGAGAGCCGGTGGGGATCTCATCGATCATGAAAAATCCGATCAGGCTGTCCAGCTTGTCTGCCAACGCCACCGCGATGGATGTCGGGTCTTTCGGGCAGCGGTCGGACGGTCCCGCCGGTCTGTAATGTTCTGCGAGAGCCGTTGCAATCGAAGGATCCAGTCCTTCATGCCGTGCGTAATAACCGCCCATAACTCCTTGTAGTTCCGGGAACTCTCCTACCATCCCGGTGATCAAGTCTGCCTTGGCAAGCCGCCCCGCTATGAATGCATTTTCTGCCTCTTTGTCGCTGAATATCACCCCCTTAGGGGTTACGTTCTTCGCTATTTGTCTCGCCAATGCCGCAATGCGATCTGCTTTCTGCCGCACCGTTCCCAGCTTCGCGTGGAAGGTAATCGCCTCCAGCGCAGGCAGGCGGTCTTGGAGCTTTAACTTGAGATCCTGGTCCCAGAAGAATCGGGCGTCGGACAAGCGGGCGCGCAGGACTCGTTCGTTGCCTGCGATGACGGTCTTGCCAACGTCGACGGTGCCCGGCACGTTTGCGACCAGCGCGAACCAAGGCGCGGGCGAGCCATCGGGATTTGCCAACGTAAAGTAC
>CALMVH010000292.1 GCA_937873165.1 uncultured Rhodospirillales bacterium | reverse complement strand
TAGTTTCTGGCCGGGTTTGTCCAGTATGTCCGCCACGATTCCCGCGGCACGATTGGCGATCGAAACGTCGCGGGGATGCCCCCCGTTCGCGTTGCCGTCCTTTGGTAAGTTGTAATAGCCGACATAAACCGCCGCCTGCACACGGTTCAACACCGGTTCTTTCGGGTTCTGTTGCACGATATCCAGAACAAGGTTGCAGGATTTTTGGTATTCCCTGCCCCAAACCATGCAGCGCAAGGCATCGGGTAGGATCTCCGGATAGACGAAGGCACCGGGCCCTACGTTCTGGACGATCCGGGTGGACCGGCCGAGATCCGACTTGGCTCGACCCGGCTGGGATTCCAGAACGGATACGAAGTCCAAGACGGCCTTGGAAGGACTGGGCTGCGATGTCATCGGGTTACCTTACCGGCGAAAGTACAGGCCGCTGCCCTGCGGCTGCGGGGGAGGCACGGCATGCCGGAGTTCCAGAACGCCGCGCAATTGACGGGCACGCACTTCGTAGTCCGGCAGGTTATGCTTCGACGCCGCCTGGCCGATCGTATCAAGCGAATGCTGTTTATCCGGGTACGAGATTTGTGGACTCGGGTTCGAATCCGACACGATCCCCAGCAGCAGTCCCGCCATCGCAGCCTTGCCCCGGGGGTGATCGGGGCCGAGACGGTCCAGCATCTGCTGTTCGGCCGACAAACGCTGCACCAGCGGAATGGTACCGACGAGTTTGGGCGAGTCCAGTATATCGCCTGCGATCCTGGATGCCTCTAGCCCTTCCGGCGCGTGATACTTATCATAGGCCATGATCATGGCCGAAGTTGCCAGCGACAGCACCGGACGGCGGCCGGTCGTACCGGGCAAATGCTTCAGGATCAGCCTGGCGGCCGGATCGAAGATACCGTCCTCCTCGTAGATCATCGCGCGGACACCATGCGCGATCCTGAGGGATACCGATTTCACCTCATCAGCCAAACCGGCAACGATGAAATTCGACGACAACCTAAGCGCCGCTTCGCTGCAGGGGGTGGCTGGATCCCAGCTTTTAGCGATCTGAGTAGGAAAAATGCCGCGCATGCAAGATCATGCCAGAAAGCGGTTTTTGCGCCAACTGGATTGTATCGTTAAGAGCGTATTCATGGCTGAGTGAACTCGCTAATCGCCCAGCGGAAAGAAGACACCGCTTCCAGCCTGCTTGCGGCGGGGAACCCGCATGCGCATCTGCAGCATTTGGTCGACCTGCCGGCTCTTGTCAGCAATCGTGGGCATGCCTGCGGCTATCGAGGCGCCCATGATATAATCGACATAATCCCGCTTGTCGCGCATCGGGATGCGGTTTCCGTCGTTTCGATCCGCTATGATAACCATCAGCGAGGCCGCGATGGCTCGGCGCGCGCGCGCCGCCCTGATGCCGAACGTATGGATGAGCGCCGCCTCGCTTTCCAAACGAAGGTAAGGCTTGATCGCGCCGACGTGCTGGGGATCGTCCAGAAGACTCATCATGCGCGTACCGGCAGTTATGGCCAATCGCGTCTCCGGCTCGACGCTGGTCGCAATGAGGCATGCGGTCATCAGCTTCAGCGCAGGGCGCCCCAGACCGGGACGTTCGACATACCCAAGCGCCAAACCGGCCGAGCGGTCGAGAAGCTGGTCGTCCCGCTCCATCGATCGCATTGGCGGCCCTGGGTTCGGGATGCCGGTCCGGGTCACGGACAAACCGGACGGCCTCGTCGAAGCTTTCCTCGCGGTACAACGGCTTCCGATCCCACAAGGATGCGATCTGGCTGGGAGTTTTCATGGTTGCGAGGTTACTGCGGATTAGGCGGAAAGGAACTCTTTTTCCAGCCAGTGGATGTTGTAAGTTCCATCGATAAACGTCGGATCGCGCAGGAGACGCCGGTGCAAAGGCAGCGAGGTTTCGATGCCGACGATCACGAACTCGTCAAGCGCACGGCGCATGCGCATGATCGCATCCTGGCGCGTGGGGCCATGCACGATCAACTTCGCGACCATGCTGTCGTAGTGCGGCGGTACGCGATATCCGGCATAGATCGCGGAGTCGACGCGTACGCCCGGCCCACCCGGCGGGTGCCATGCTTCGATCAGTCCCGGCGAAGGCATAAAGCTTTCAGGATTTTCGGCGTTAATCCGGCACTCGATGGCATGGCCTGTGAAGCGGATGTCTTCCTGCCTGACCGACAGCGTCATGCCCGCCGCCACGCGGATTTGTTCACGGATCAGATCGACCCCGGTAATCATTTCAGTGACAGGGTGCTCGACCTGGATGCGGGTGTTCATTTCCATGAAGAAGAACTCGCCGTTCTCGTACAGGAACTCCATGGTGCCCGCGCCCAGGTACCCCATTTCCCGCACGACGTTCGCTGCAAGGGCGCCGATGCGGGCGCGTTCCTCCGGCCGCAAGCCCGGCGAAGGGCTTTCCTCGATGAGCTTCTGGTGGCGGCGCTGTATGGAGCAATCGCGCTCGCCCAGGTGAATGGCGTTGCCATGCGCATCGCCGAACACCTGAATCTCGATATGGCGCGGCTGCTGAAGGTAGCGCTCCATGTACACGGCATCGTTGCCGAAATTGGCCTTGGCCTCGATGCGGGCCATCCGGTAGGCCGTCGCTAGTTCCTCGTCGTTCTGGGCAACCTTCATGCCCTTGCCGCCACCGCCATTGGTGGCCTTGATCAGCACGGGATATCCCACCGTGCGCGCGGCCTTCACCGCATCCTCCGGCGTATCGATCGCCCCTGCCGAGCCGGGCGTGACCGGCAACCCCAGCCGCTTGGCCTCGTTCTTGGCGCTGATCTTGTCGCCCATCAGACGAATGTGCTCGGGGCTGGGGCCGATAAAGGCGATGCCGTGCGCTTCCACCATCTCGGCGAACTGCGCGTTTTCCGACAGGAAACCCACGCCCGGATGGATCGCGTCTGCGTTGGTGACGGACGCCGCCGAGATCAGCGACGGCATGTTGAGGTAGCTTTCCTTCGACGAAGGCGGACCGATGCACACGCTTTCATCCGCCAGCCTGACATGCATAGCGTCCGAATCAGCCGTGGAATGCACGGCAACGGTATGGATGCCCATTTCGCGGCAAGCGCGCTGGATGCGCAGCGCGATTTCGCCCCGGTTGGCAATCAGGATTTTCTGGAACATCACTCGATAACGATCAGAACTTCGCCGAACTCGACCGGCTGGGCGTCGGACACCACGATCTGCGCGACGCGGCCGCCCTTCGGCGCCTTGATCGGGTTCATGACCTTCATCGCCTCGATGATCAGCAGCGTATCGCCCGCGCTGATCTGGTCGCCGACTGCAACGAACGGTGCGGCCGTGGGCTCGGCGCGCAGGTAAGCCGTGCCGACCATTGGCGAGGTAACCGCACCGGGCGTTTGGGCCGTCGGCGCAGATGAAACCGGCGGCGCTGCCTCGGGCGCACTCGTCGGCGGCGCGGCATGTACCGGCACATGAACGGCGGAGGCAGCCCCGACGGCGTGACCGCGCGCCACGCGGATGCGCCGCTCGCCTTCGGAAACCTCGATTTCGGTCAGGCCGGTTTCTTCCATCAGCCCGGCAAGCTCCCGGATCGAGTCCGCGTCGATGTCGAACTTCTTTGGTTGGTTATTGTCTTTGAACGCCATGTTGACTCGTTGCCTTGGATACGAATCTGTATAGGGCTTTCTCAAGCATCTGCGAAGCCCGGAAAGCACGGCACGCGAAGCGCCCTATGCGATGAGTTTTGCGATGGCTTCGATGGCCAGGCCATACCCGTCCGAGCCCAAGCCGCAGATCACGCCGTCGGCCACCGGCGATACCAGCGACTTGTGCCGGAAGTCATCGCGCTTGTAGATGTTCGACAGGTGAACCTCGACCACCGGCAGGGCGACGGCTTTCAACGCGTCGTGGATGGCGATGGAGGTGTGGGAATAGGCGGCGGCGTTGATGACGATGCCATGCGCTTCGCCGATGGCATCCTGGATCCAGTCGACCAGCTGCCCCTCGTGATTGGTTTGGCGAAAGTCGAGCGCCAGGTCGAGGTCTTCCGCCACCGCGGCACATTCCGCCTCGATATCGCCCAGCGTCACTGAACCGTAGACCGCAGGCTCGCGCATGCCTAGCAGGTTGAGGTTCGGCCCGTTCAGGACAAGTATCTTTCTTTGTGCAGTCATGAGACTGCCACAGAGTGTGGTAAAATCATGATGGGTGGATAGACACCCGACCGGGCTTCAGCAAGACTAGCTCATGAGATAAGCATTGGAGGCAGTGGTCGGCCTCATCAACTGGCGATCGAGCGACGTGTAGTTCCTTTGCAGCCATTCGATCCGGCTTTCCAGGTTGGTCTTGCCCCAGCCTCCCGGAAGGCTTCGGCTGTCTATCTGCTGTTCGATCGAGGGCGACGGCGGCAACTGGCGTAGAGCGGCCAGCCGTTCGACCGCGGGCTGTTCGACGACTTTCACGCTGGGATGCTCCATGACGGAGCCGATGGCGCGCTGCAGGCGCAGGCTGGGGCCCAGCGTCGTGATCTGGCCAGGCATGCTGGCGGTTGGATCGAGCGCGGTTCGGAAACTTTGCCCAAGCCACGCCTGGGCCTTTCCCCGAGCGGACCCCATGGCCATGCCGTGGTCGATGTGGTCGTCATTTCCGACGTAAACATGCGCTACGTGTGGAGCGCCGCCAATCATGGGTACGTCGATGATACGCAAGACGTCGGTTTTTCTATTACCTAACTGGACGTCGAAATCCATATGAGCCGCCAGGTAACTACCACCTTTCCTGAACCAGGCCGTGACGCTGCGCTCCTGTTCGGGAGCGGCATAGTCTGCATACAACCGGACTGGCAGTTTTTTGTCGGTCCGCCACGCCGTTTGAGGCAGAGAGTAAACTACATCGGGTGCGCCAGACGAGAGGAACCCGCGGCGGGCCTCGCCTTCGAGAAGCGTCACCATCCCCTGCCCCAGCGGCTCCATGACGATACCCAGCGGATGGACGATGTCACTGCGGATGCCGATCGTCGGTCGCTCGTCGCGCGTTCGATCCTTCTTCCAGATCGCTTCAAAGCCGACGGGGGTCGCGCCTTCCAGCCAGCTACCGGGGCGGGACAGCTTGTCGAGTTCATTAAAAACCGAACTGAAATGGATAACAGTGTTGAGGCTGACGAATTTCTTGCCGAGCCAGTCCTTCAGTTGTTCGGATTGCTCAACCGTCTCGGTCAGGGGCTTTTCCGAGAAAAGGTATTTGAAGTCGGGTGTGCGTTCGTGCAACGTCAGGAGTGCTGGAAAATGTTCCTTGTCACTAAACGCCATCACAGCGACATCCAGGCGCTTGCCCTGCGCATCCAGGGCGTCGAGCGCATCACCAAGCGACCGGTAAGCTCCGCCCTTGGTGCTAGCCAGCCTAGTCCTGGCATCGCGGAACGGCTTCTTGCCATTCGAGGCCAAATCGCTGGCATCGACCACGGAGATGTCCAGCGGCAAACCGGCTTTTGCAATCGCCAGGGCCGTATCCGTATGGACGGAGCCCATCCTGCCATGACCCAGAATCACAACATTCAATGCGTCTGCCACGGATGGATCCTGTGCTTAAGAATAGATTAAGCTAACACGGAGTTACCGCCGATGTAAAGAAGTATGAAGATGCTGGCTGGAGAAGCTGCGTGAAACTCCTCCGGGATACCAGTGGCTTATCCCCCGTTGCTGCCAAATGACTTCGCGTTGTGCACGGCCGCACAGGCAGGCTTCGCTCCATCCAGCCTGCCCCGCCGAGGCAATGCCTTGCCCCGAAAGCTGAGCGATCCGGTTAGCGTGAGGATCAGCCGTCCTTGTTCTGAGACAGCTTTGTCTTCAACTCGTCCATCGGGATGGCGCCGCCCACGAACTGGTGATTGATAATCATGCTGGGCGTTCCGTGGATGTTCAGCTTGTCGGCCAGGACGACGTTGTCTGATATCTGCTTCGAAACCGACTCGGAACCCATGTCGGTTTTCAGCTTGTCGTAGTCCAGCCCGATACCTTGCGCGATCTGCTTGATCGCGTCGTCGTCGAACTGTCCCTTGAAATTAAGCAGAGCATCGTGCATTGGCAGGTACTTGCCTTGCGCCTTGGCGGCCAGAGCCGCCTTGGCAGCCAGCATGGAGCCCGGCCCCAGGATCGGAAAATCCTTGTAGACGATCTTCAGGTTGACATCGTCCTTCAGGAGGGCTTGCAGGTCCGGATGGATCTGCTTGCAGTAGTGGCACGAGTAGTCGAAAAATTCGACCAGCGTTTCCTTGCCGTTCGCGTTGCCCGCACTCGGCGAGTCCGCGTCGTGGTACAGCTTGTCGGTTTCGGTACCGATGGCGGCCTGTGCGTCCGCGTCGCGCTTTTCCTCCTGTTTTGCCTGGAATGCCGTCAGGGCTTCCGCGACCGCTTCGGGATGGCGCTTCAGATAGTCGTGCACGGCATCATCGAAGGCGGGCGTACCCGCGGCCAGTCCCTGCGGCAAAGAGATGGCGGGATCGGCGTTCGCCACGCCCGGACCGGCCAACACAACACATCCGGCCAGCAACACCGACCACAAGCGCACGGAACGTGACATCGCATTCTCCTGAAAAACTCAATCCTGATTACCAAGAAT
>CALMVH010000291.1 GCA_937873165.1 uncultured Rhodospirillales bacterium | reverse complement strand
CCGCCAAGGCCGCGCGGATCAGGCGGTTCTCGACAATCCAGCCGAATGGCCGGCCTTCGACGGCCTTGTGCGCGAAATGCAAAAAACGGCTCGAACCACCATCGGCGATGCGAATCTGCTCGATGGGCGAGGCAAAGGGCGCCAAGGCCTGCCAAAAGCCTGCTGCCTCGACCAGATGCCGCGACGCGTACGAGATCGCGGTGGTGCGGCCATCGAATGCCGCATCCAGGCGCACGGCATCAGGTTGCCGGTCGATCAGCGCCACCCGCAGGCCCGCGCCTCCCAGCAGGCAGGCCAGCGCTCCGCCGGCAATGCCGCTGCCGGCGACGATGATCTCTGCATTTGTTTCGGGGCCGGTTTCGGCTATAGCGGCCATCACTCACCTGTCTGGACATCGAGGCTCTAACATGAAACCGATCATTGAGATCATCAAGCCGTTCAAGCTTGGCGATGTGCTACCGAGCATCGCCATCCAGGGGCAACAGTCGGCGACGAGCAGGCAGGCTGCGTGGTCCGTGTGATTGGAGCAGCCGCCTTCACCGGCAAGATCGGCGATGGAAGATCCTTGTGCCGGAGATCGCGAACGCCGTACGCATCCGGACGGGAGAGACCGATGGGCCGCGCTTTAGTCAGCCGCCTTTGTGCCTGGGCCGGTGATGAGTCGATGGACGTGACGCAGGCGGGCTTGCGGCAGGCGCGATAGCCTGTTCTGGCAAGATAACGGATGTGGGTGTTAGCTTTGGAAGCTCCGGCAGGCGTTCGAACTGAATGGCAGGCAGTGTAATCGCCTGAACGAACGATAGATGGTCCTTTGAACCGCTGTTTGCTCCCGTATACATAGCCCCGGTGTAGACACCCGCCGCCGCGACAAAGGCAGTAGGAACGGCAAGAACCTGTTTCAACAATCCATAGCCTGGCGACCGGGCTGTCCTTGTTGCCTGCGGCGTAACCTTGGGTTTTCGTGGCATGTCGGGGATATGGAATCCGTCATCGGCCAAGCCATACGATCCATCGGATTGTTTTTCCATATCGAGTGTCTTCGGCATCATAAACCCTTCAACGAAATGTTATTTAGTAGCATCTTTTTGGACTGGGATCAACTGACAAGCATGTTTGTGTCTAACCTAGCTGCTGCTTTACGATCCGCCTCGGTACTTCCTCGATGGCGCCCTCGGGCAGCTTGCCGAGCTGGAACGGACCATAGGCGACGCGGATCAGGCGGTTGACGTTCAGGCCGATGTGTTCGAATACGCGGCGGATTTCGCGATTGCGGCCTTCCTGCAGGCCGACTGCGATCCACGAGTTGCCGCCGTTGGTGCCCTCCAGCGCCGCCTCGATCGCGCCGTAGCGTACCCCGTCGACCGTGACGCCCTTCATGAGGTTATCCAGCAGCGCCTGATCCACCCTGCCGAAGGCGCGCACGCGGTAGCGGCGTAACCATCCCGTGGCGGGCAGTTCCAGCTGGCGGGCCAGGCCGCCATCGTTCGTCAGCAACAGCAAGCCTTCCGAGTTGATGTCCAGCCGCCCGACGCTCATCACGCGCGGCAGTTCGGGAGGGAACCGGCTGAAAATTGTCTCACGGCCCTTTTCATCGCGGTGCGTCGTCACCAGCCCGCGCGGCTTGTGGTAGCGGAACAAGCGGGTATCCTCTGCCTCGCCGACCGGACTGCCGTCCACCACGATCGCGTCCTCCGCCCCGACCAGTGTCGCGGGTGAGGATAGGGTCTCGCCATTGACCTTGACCCTGCCGGCGGCGATCCACTTCTCGGCGTCCCGTCGCGAGCAGACGCCCGCTCGGCTGAGGCGCTTGGCAATGCGTTCCTTTTCAGGCGGGGTATTTTCCGTCATGACATGTGTGTACGGGCAGGGACCATGACAGACCAGAGCGAAAACGCCGGCTATTTCCAGATCGCCTTCGCCGAGGCTGAAGCCGCCGGGTTGCGGGGCGAGGTGCCGGTCGGCGCGGTGCTGGTGTCGGCAAAGGGCCCGATCCTGGCGCGGTCGGGAAACCGAACGGAGGAACTCGCCGATCCCACGGCGCATGCCGAAACGCTGGCAATCCGGTCCGCCTGCGCCAGCCGGGGCGAACCGCGCCTGCCGGACTGCGACCTGTACGTGACGCTGGAGCCATGCGCGCTGTGCGCCGCCGCCATCTCCTTTGCCCGCATCCGGCGCGTGTATTTCGGGGCATGGGACATGAAAGGCGGCGCGGTGGACCACGGCCCCCGCTTCTTTACCCAACCCACCTGCCTGCACGCGCCGGAGGTCTACGGTGGATTCGAGGCGGCAAGGGCAGGGGAGATGCTGAGAGGGTTCTTCACGATGCGACGGTAGGACGGCTAACCGCGTACCTTCTCCGCCAAATTGATCGGTGCGTCCCACGGAAAGTCGATCCAGGTATCCTGCGCCACCTTGATCATGGCGTGGTCGGCGTTTTTCATGCCTTCGGGCTTGGCGAAGATGGAAACGAAATAGCTGTTCGGCAGGATGTCGCGGATGATCTTGCCCGTGGCGCCGGTGTCCACGATGTCTTCCACCACCAGCATGTCGGTGCCGTCGCCCGCCAGCGTCTTCAGGATTTCGGCCTCGCGCCGGGTCTGGTAGTCGTATGTCGAGATGCAAAGCGTCTCGACCAGCCGCACGTCGAGCTCGTAGGCGACGATCGCCGCCGGCACCAGCCCGCCGCGCGCCACGGCGACGATGCCCTTCCACGGCTTCAGCCCGCGTACATGCGCGGCCAGCAGGCGCGACTGGCGGTCCAGCTCGTCCCACGAGATGGACACGCGACGGACGAACTTTTCAGATTCAGACATGGGATTTCCGGCGGTAGGTATGCGCCGTTATAGAACCTGGGCGGCGGAGCGCAAAGACGTTAGTGAATGCTCTTGCTCGCCTCGATAATGCAGCTGCCGATCTTCCATTCGCTGCCGTAGCCGCGTTCCATCAGGAAGTAGCCGGTCGATTCGGTGCCGTCGATGCCGGTCAGGATCAGTTCCTGCACCAGCAGGCCGTTGACCGCCGACAGCGCGTCGAACTCGGAAAACCGCGCCTCGCACAGCGCCCGGCTGCCCTGCCGCATCGAGGCGACGAAGCGCTTGGCGCTGCCCATCTCGTCCCGGAACTCATCGCTCAGCAGCCCGTAGGCGAGCGGCGCATTGCCACGCCGCAACGCGTCGGTCAGGCGGCGGATCGTCATCATAATCGCCGCGCGATCGGCGGCGTTCGCCAGCTCGTCATTGGCGGCGGACAGGGCGTCGGGGGTGGTAAGCGCGGTGAAAACGAGGGAGCGGAACATGCGGCACCATTCTGGTTCGGATGATCCGTTCTAGGCCCCGTTTCGTTTAGGAACGGATAATGGAAACGCGAAGATTCCCAGCGAAAAACACGCAGATCTTTACGGTTCAGAAATGCGGCTCACCGACGGGGATATGTCGAAAGCCATGCAAAAAGTGCGCCAGAGATCGTCGTGAAGGTCACCTCCGCGACAAGTTCTGAAATGAAGGGCGTAGATGATGCTTCCCATGATCTACTCTCCGCAGTCTGTATCCTCCACATAGAAACTATTCCCGATTGTATCGGCAGTTACGACGCATTGCGTTACACCATGTTTTTCATATTGCTTTGCCGTCGCGTAGTCCGAAGGTACGAGACTTTCCGCGCCGGTTGAATCATAAACCAGTGTCTGCCAGGAAGACCATTGTGTATGGAGGGTGCGTTCTACTCTACCGGGGTTAAGACCCCTTTTGCTATCTCGCGAACCTCGGATCGGATACTTTCGCGTTCTCGTTCGATATGAGCCCATGAAAAAAACTTCGTGAGTAAAAGGCTCAACCCCAAGAATGCACCGAAACGAGTAATCAAGCCTCAGCC
>CALMVH010000290.1 GCA_937873165.1 uncultured Rhodospirillales bacterium | reverse complement strand
GATTATTCACGATGTCGATATGCCCTGCGCCGCTCAGGCTGTGATAGTCGATCCACTCCGGATGGTCCGCTGCCAGCTTTTGGCCCATGGCGGGCGGGATCACGTTGTCGTCCGTGCCGTTGAACACCGTAACCGTGAGCCGCGGCTCTCGCGTCGCCAGCGTATTCAACATGGCTTCTTCATCCATGTTGTGGCGGATGAAGCTGCACACCGGATATCCTACCACCCGCCTTGCCATCGCGCACAGGCTGGTGAACGGCGCGATCAGCACCACATGGCGGATCGCGGCATCATTGACGGCCAGGCCGAGCGCCGCGCCGGTACCCAGTGAATGCCCGACGGCATTCAGCCTTGTCCGGACTGCGGCAAGCGGCAGGCCCAAATGCTGCGCCAGCCTGCCAATCGCGAGCTGCGTTGCCGCCTGCGTGGCGTCTGGCGAAGGCGTCCCACCGTTAAAACCGTAGCCAGGGTAATCCACAAGGAGAAACCCGTCTCGGGCGAGGGCGGGTTGAGACACCAGATCGCCGTACTCCAGCACTTTGCCGCCGTTGCCGCTGTACAGCACCCAGATATGATCGGGCACGCTGCCATCGGCCGGCGGGGCGTAGAAAGCGGTCTGCGGTGCTGTGCCGAGATTGTAGCCCAGCAGCACCAGCTTGCGCTGAAACAAGCTGACCGCCATGTCGCTGGCATACCGGCTTTCGTGGTAGATGATGCGATTTTGAAGCAGGAACAACGCCGCGCCCTGCACCAGCAGTAGGACCAGGATGAAGAAGCCCGCGGCTCTCACAACCCGCAAAGCGAACCGCGCTGTCTTACCCATAACGGTGCAGCTTTCCGCCATGGGTCTTCAGCCATGCCCGCGCTGTAGGCGTCTGGGGCGCGAGATCGCCACAAAGGTTCCAGAAGTCCGGGCCATGGTTCATGTGCACAAGATGCGCCGCCTCGTGCCCGACCACATAATCCAGCACTTCGGGCCGCGCGAGGATCAACCGCCACGAGAACGACAACCGACCCGAGCGGCTGCAACTGCCCCAGCGGCTGGTCGTGTCGCGCAGCGCGAATGGGGGAACGGGCCGGTCCAGCAGTGCTGCCTTGTTCGCCAGGCTGACCGTGATCGCCCGTTTCGCCTCGCCCCGCAACCAGGCGGTCACGCGTCGGGGCAGGTGTTCGGGGAGGCACGGCACCTGCAGCACGCCGTCGGCTTGCACGATCTGGCCCCGCAGGGTTTCCGCCAGCTCCAGCCGGTGATCGACACCGGCGATGGGAATGTTGCGTCCCGGATGGAACGGGATGTGTTCGGACCGGTTCGCCAGCCGCTCCTCAAGCCAGGACCGGTGCCGCTCCACGAAGCGCACGATATCCCGCTGGCTGGCACGCACCGGAGCCGTCACGACCACGCCATTGCCCTGCACCGCCAGCCGCAGGGTCAGCCGCCGGGCGCGGACCGACCGCCGCAGGGTAAAATCCATCACGGCAGGCTGAAGGAGGGCGACAGTCATGGCTCGTAGTATGTACCACAACGAGCCGCCGCGACAGCACAACGCGACTGGGTTACGGTCCAGTTGTAGATTGTATCTGTACAGGGTTCATCCATCAGGTATTCTCTGTGGAACAGAACAGGCAGGCCCGCATGCGTCTTTGAACCGCTTCCTGGATGATCTCGTGCGGATTGCTGGCCTCCACCACCCGACCCGCCCGTGCCGACGACATCGCGGCGGCCTCGCACGTCGTGGCGGTTACGGTATACGCCGACCGCGCATCGGTCACGCGCGAGGCGGAGGTGAAACTGCCCGCGGGCGCCAGCACGGTGATGTTCGACAATCTGCCAGCCGGTCTGGACGGCAACTCGATTCGCGCGCAGGGCACGGCGGAGGCGGCGGTCACATTGGGCGCGGTCGACACCAAGACGAAGACCGAGGCAAAGCTCGCGGTACCGCAGGAACAGCAACTCCAAGCCCAGCTCCAGGATCTCCAGGACAAACGCGCCCTGCTGCAAGCCGACGTGGGCGCGAACGACGCGAGGAAGTCGTTTCTGGAAAGCTTGGGAACCGCGCCGCCGCCGGTCGCGCGTTCAGCGGCAGATTCGGATGATCCAGGGGCGTCTTCGGTTCTGAAGCCGGAACAATGGAACGCCGCTGCCAATACGTTGTACGCGGGCATGGCCGATACGCTGAAACTGGGTGTGTCGCAAGGCATCGCCATCCGGCAGATCGATCAGCAAGTGGCAGCCTTGCAGGCTCAGATGAACAGCGCGACTGGGCAGCGTTCCAGCGTCAGCGTTTCGGTGCCGCTGGAGGCAGCCGACGCCACAACCTTAACCCTGCGCGTGACCTACCAGGTACCCCGCGCCACCTGGGAACCGATCTACGATGCCCGGCTGGATACGAAGACAGGCAAGCTGGATTTGACCGAGTATGCCAAAGTACGGCAAGCGACGGGAGAAGATTGGGCGAATGTCGCCCTGACGCTCTCGACCGCGCAGCCGTCACAAGGCGCAATGGAACTAGTTCTGCAAACGCAGTGGGTGTATCTGATGCAGCGAGCCGTGCCAATGGGTTCTGGGTCGGTGGGTTTGGGTTCGCCGGTCGCGCCTGCCGGAAACGGGAAGGAAACGCCAGCTTACATCCGGGCATTACAAGAGGAAAACGAGCGTTCTTCAAAGGAAGCGCAGGGGCGTGGCAGCAGCAACATTCCCACGCCGGCGGCAGCTACGTCGGTTATCGATCCAAGACGGGACGTTCTTCAGGAGTTTACGCCGTCAACCGTCACGACCGCTCCCATTATACCAAGTCCTCTTGCGCCCATGGCCATGCCCGCGCCCGTTCCAATCAAGGCAGACTTCGCCCCTGCGCAGGTTTCCACCGGCGGGTATGTGGCCGAGTTCCATATCGTCGGGCCTGCGACCATCCTGCCCGACAACAGCGACAAACGCGTAATGATTGGGGCGGCAAAGGCCGCTGCCACTATCGTGGATCAAGTTGCTCCTGCCGAGGATACCAAGGCGTATCTCGTCGCCCGGACCAAGCTGGCGGGCGACGCGCCCTTGCTGCCGGGCGCGGCCAGCCTGTTCCGCGACGGCAGTTACATCGGCTCGGAAAACCTGTCCTTGCTGCAGCCCGGCGAGGAAACGCCGCTTAGCTTCGGCATAGACGATCAAATCGTGGCAAAACGGCAGGTCCTTGCGAACGAGAGAGGCTCGGACGGTACGTTCAGCAAACAGAATACGCAGACGCGCAAGGTCGTGACGCATATCCACAACCTCCATAAGACACCCGTCACAATCGAAGTGCGCGAATCGGTGCCGGTCGCGCGCAACGATAAGATCACGGTCGAAACCCTGACGGACGACACGACCTCCGGCTACGCCAAGGACGCCGACCACATCAACGGCGTCGATCTATGGAAACTGCCCCTGGCTGCGGATGCCACAAGCGACGTGAAGCTGGGCTGGAAAGTATCATGGCCTACGGACGAGACGGTGATCGGGCTGCCTTGAACGCCGCGATCAAAAGTAATGTGCTCCGTCTGATAAAATCTATCGGTCTATTTCTACTGCTTGGTTTCGTCGTAGATTTCATGGCAGTTTGTGTAGCCGTAGCTATCGTGTTGTGTGTTGCGATCCTTGGATCTAAGTCACAACGCGATCACAGACTGATCCTAGCGTGTTCATTTGACGCGCTTCTCATAGTTTTATTTTTTTACTGTCTTAT
>CALMVH010000289.1:5255-14107 GCA_937873165.1 uncultured Rhodospirillales bacterium | reverse complement strand
GGCGTCTGCCTCGACACCTGCCACGTCTTCGCCGCCGGCTACGACCTGCGCACGAAAGACGGATCGCGGGCGATTGCCAACACGGTCGTGCTGGCGCTGGGAAACTTTCCCCCCGGCTCTGCCGGGGCTGCCAACCCGTACGATCCGAGAATCCTCGCCAGGCTGGCGGAGCCTGGCGACATGTTCCTGGTCGGCACCGGGCTGACGAGCCTCGACCTGCTGGCGACCATGGCGCACGCGAAGCCGAACGGAACCGTCCACATCCTGTCGCGCAACGGATTGCTTCCCCAGGTGCATACGGGCGTGCAGCCCTACCCGCCTTATCTTGACGGTACCCACTTGCCTGAAAGCGCGCTGGCGCTTGTGGCCACCATCCGCACGGAAGTCCGCAAAGCGGCGGCGGGTGGATCCGGCTGGCAGGGGGTGCTGGACGCGCTGCGCCCGTTCAACCCGGCGCTTTGGCAATCCCTGCCCCTGACAGAGCAGAAAAAGTTTTTGCGCCGCCTTCGGCCCTACTGGGATACGCATCGCCACCGCTGCGCCCCCGAGATCATGGCGGCCAAAGCTAGGCTGGAGGCTGAGGGACGCCTGATCCAGCATCGCGGCAGCTTTGTTTCCATGCAAGACTGTCCGGACGGCACCTCCGTGACATGGCAGCCCAAGGGAAAGGCCGATCCGGAGATCACAAAAGTCGCCTGTGCCGTCGTGTGCACCGGCCCGCAAGCCGATCTGCGCAAACTGGACGATCCCCTGATCCGGAACCTGCTGGCGCGTGGCCTCGCCGCCCCCGATCCCCTGCATCTCGGCATGGATACCGCGCCCGATGGATCGCTGAAAACGAGCCATGGCGAAATAGTGAGGGGGCTGTACACCATCGGCACATGGCGCAAGGGAAGTCTCTACGAATCCGTGGCCGTGCCCGAACTAAGGGTACAGGCCTATGACCTTGCCGAAACGATTGCCGCCACGCGTCCGGGCTGATAGTGCGGCGGGGGATGCAAACGGTCACGACATATATCTGGGTCGCACTCGGCAGCGCGCTGGGCGGGATGGCGCGCTACGCACTCTCCACTGTAACGGCGAATGTCGCAGGTGGCCAGTTTCCCTGGGGCACGCTCGGTATCAACGTATCGGGATCGTTCCTGATTGGACTGGTCTTCGCCCTGACGGCGAATAACGGCCCGTTGCCCGCGACAACCACCCTCAGGCTGTTCCTGATGACCGGATTTTGTGGCGGCTTCACCACTTTTTCCGCCTTCAGCCTGCAATCGCTCCAGCTCCTGCGCGCTGCGGATTACGGTGCAGCGGCGGGCTACATGCTCGGATCGCTTGTTCTTTGCGTCGGCGCAACAGCCTTCGGGTTCTGGACGGCCGAACGATTCGGGCTTTCTACCATAGGCAGTCGGCCGTAGAGACATTTGCACCAGCGCGCAAACTCCGCCATACAAGCGTCGGAATTGTACTTCATTCGTTTTTCCTGTCGCGTCACCTGTTCCGCCCTGTGGCGCCTTACTTTTTGGATAGATCATGCCGTTTCCCGCCACCAACCCCGCGCTGGCGCGCGCCCTTGCCGCCAAGGGCTACGAGGATCCCACGCCTGTCCAGGCCGCCGTGCTGCAGCCCGACGCCGAAAGCCGTGACCTGCTGGTGTCGGCGCAAACCGGATCGGGCAAAACGGTCGCCTACGGCCTGGCGTTCGCCGACACGCTGCTGAAGGGCGCCGAGCGATTTACGCAGCAGGCGGGCGCGCCCTTGGCACTGATCATCGCACCGACCCGCGAGCTTGCCATGCAGGTGCATCGCGAACTGGCCTGGCTGTATGCCGAAACCGGCGCGCGCATTGTGAGCTGCATCGGCGGCATGGACCCGCGCACGGAGGCGAATGGCCTGATCGGCGGATGCCATATCGTGGTCGGAACACCAGGCCGCTTGTGCGATCACCTCCAGCGCGGCCGCCTGAAACTGGACAATCTGAGCGTGATCGTGCTCGACGAAGCCGACGAGATGCTCGACCTAGGCTTTCGCGAGGAGCTGGAAATGCTGCTGGGGGCAACGCCCGCGACGCGGCGGACCCTGTTGTTCTCCGCCACCATCGCGCGGGAGATCGCTGGCCTTGCCAAGCAATTCCAGCACGACGCCTTGCGCATCGACACAGTCGACTCCAGCCGGCCGCATGCCGATATCGAATATCGCGCCGTGCGCGTGGCGCCACTGGACGAGGAATTGGCGGTGGTCAACGTCCTGCGCTATTTCGAAGCGCCGACCGCCATGGTTTTCTGCTCTACCCGCGATCAGGTGCGTCACCTGCATGCCAGCCTGATGGAGCGCGGATTTACGTCGGTGGCGCTATCGGGGGAACTCAGCCAGAACGAACGCACCCGCGCGTTGCAGTCGATGCGCGACGGTCAGGCCCGGGTGTGCGTTGCAACCGATGTGGCCGCGCGCGGCATCGACCTGCCGGACCTCGGCCTCGTTATCCATGCCTCGCTGCCGACGAACTCCGACACCTTGCTGCATCGCAGTGGCCGAACGGGCCGGGCCGGGCGCAAGGGGGTTTGCGTGATCATGGTGCCCTCCAACCGCTATCGCCGCGCCGAACAGTTGCTCAGGGGGGCCGGGGTCGATGCTTCGTGGAGCGGCCCGCCCAGCGCCGACAAGGTTCGCGAGCGCGACGGCGAACGCATGCTGCTGGACTTGATGCTGACCGGCGAGGCAACGCCAGAAGATACCGTGTTGGCCGCAAAGCTGCTGGAAGGGCGCACGGCGGAAGACCTAGCAGCCGCTCTTGCCCGCGTTTACCGGGCGCGCCTGCCCGCGCCTGAAGACGTGGCGGACCCTATGCAGGCGCCGCGCACGGCCGGATCGCGCTCGGAACAACGAGACCTCCGGCAGCGCAACGAGGAACGGCAGAGCAGCCGCGAGGCTCACCCACGCTTCGAGCGGAACGACGATCGTGGCGCAAGCGTCTGGTTCAGCATGAACGTAGGCCGGCGGCAGAGAGCCGATCCCAAATGGCTGGTGCCGCTGATCTGCCGCCAAGGCAATGTTACCAAGCAGGATATCGGCAACATCCGTATCTTCGATACCGAGACGAAGTTCGAGATCAATCAAGCGCTTGCCGAGCATTTTGCCGCTTCCTTGCCGAAGAGCGGCGACGATGTGCGCATCACCCAGGCCGGCATGGCGGCCCCGCGTGCCGCGGCAAAGAAGGTGCGCAAGGACAATGCCAAGGGCAGCGTTTCCGCCGTGCCCAAGAAGAGGAAGCAGCAAAAGGCATGATCAAGAAGGGAGCTTCCGAAAGGTGGTCCATGCGGCTGGGCACCAGGGTGTTCCTGTGCGCGATGATGGCCATGTGCCTGAGCGTGCCTGCGAAGCCGCTGGACGTGATTGGCATGGATACGCTTTTGCCCTACCTCGAAACCGTGATCGCCTGGGATCGCAGTGTCGCCGCGGTTGATACCACCGGCACCGCCCGCGAAACGCTGTTGAAGGACTCGGTAAGCCAAAGCGCCGCCAACGTGCTGAAGTCCAGTTTCGATTTCGCCCGTACCCAGGCTGAAATCCTGGACAGGCAGGCGGCTGCCAAGGCGCCGTCCGATCAGGACGATGAACACAAGCGTTTGAACGACGCCGCGGCCAGGATCGACGCGCATCTAGCCGACTTAACGGCGCAAACCAAGGCGCTTGCGATCCAAATGCGCCAGGCGAACAGCAAAACCCGCTTGGCCCTGAAGGCGAAACAAGATGATTTGGCTGGGCAGATGAAGCTGGCGACGGCGCAGCGAGAGTTGGTTAATAATGTTCTGGGGGTCTACAATAGCATCGTGAGCACCGCCGATGGCGGTTTGGTAGGCAAGATCAACAGCATTGCCGATACCGCCATACCGGCGAAACCAATACAATCCGCCCCTGC
Organism: uncultured Rhodospirillales bacterium; assembly: GCA_937873165.1. GTDB lineage: Bacteria > Pseudomonadota > Alphaproteobacteria > CALMVH01 > CALMVH01 > CALMVH01. The sequence goes on along the minus strand of CALMVH010000289.1, from coordinate 10,194 downwards.
ATCGGGCAAGGTAACGCTGCCGGCCATGCCCTTTACCCCGGGAAGCGTGCCGCTGCCCACCGTCAGCGGCGGGCTTCTCGACATGGGCAAGGATATTTTCAAGCTCTGGCGCGAAGAAGACGACGTGGGCGTGCTGATGAAGCAGACAGCCGACCTTCAGGCCACCAACAAGGAGTTCCTGGACAAGCTACGGACTGAACTACGGGCCGCGGTACAGCTACCGGTTAGCGTGGCCCCCCCCGCCGCATCGCCGGCAGAGCACGCACCGGCGCAGCAAGGATCGTCTAGCCCGGCGGGCGCGCCCGCTGCGGTGACAAGCGGATCCACGGGCAATTTTGACGAGCTGCTGACCGAGTTCAAGCAGTTATCGACAGGTTTCGTGCCGATTACCCAGACGAATGTGTACCTAGAGTCGAGCAGGCGTACGCTGGACCAATGGTCGGGGACGTTGAAGGACGAGATGAAAAGCCTGATGCGCCAGCTGGCCGTGCGGCTGTCGATCCTGTGCGTCTTTTTGCTGATCCCGTTGATTATTTCAGAAATCAGCCGGCGCGCGACCGAGCGCTATGTGCGCGACGACAAGCGCAAGAAACAGTTGCGCGCCATCCGGCGGACGTTGCTGACCATCTGCATCGTGATCATCGTAATCATGAACCTGGTTACGCAGGTCGGATCCTTTGCGACCTTTGCAGGGTTCCTCACGGCCGGCCTTGCCGTCGCATTCCAAAACGTGCTGCTGTCGCTGGTGGCGCATTTCTTCTTTTACGGCCGCTACAGCGTGCGTCCCGGCGACCGGGTGTCGGTGTCGGGCGTGATCGGGGACATCGTTCAAATCGGCATGGTGCGATTTTACTTGCGTGAGCTGGAGATGAAAGACGAAAAGCTGGAACCGACAGGCCGGGTTGCCGCGTTTCCAAACTCAATCCTTTTCCAGCAATCCGCATTTTTCAAATACGTGTGAGGACATATGCCAACAGCCAGATGGAAAGGCCAGACGATCGCCGAGGCTCCCCCGGAGAGCGTGGTCAGCCTGGAGGGAAACGTGTATTTTCCTGAAAGCGCGTTGAGTCCTGCCCTGCTACGCGACAGCGCCACTACCACCCATTGCCCCTGGAAAGGCACTGCCAGCTACTACGACGTAGTTGTGGATGGTGAAACAAACCATGACGCTGCCTGGACATACAAGCGACCGTCCGACGCGGCCAGGAACATCCAGGGCTTTGTCGCCTTCTGGCGCGGCGTCGAGGTTACTTGACCAGCATGCGTGTCGAGACACTCGATCCTGTGGCGCTGAAGCGTACAGCCCGCGAGTTGTACGCCAAGGCTGAAGCCGACTTCCATCCGCAGATCGTGATCGGAGTCCGCACGGGCGGCTACCACATCGCCGACCTGATGCAGGATGGCTTCCAGCCCGGAGTGCGCCTGCTGGAGGCCACGTGCCGCCGCCCTGGCACAGCCCGCAAAAGCAAGTCGTCGCTCTTCAAGAAAACTTTGAAGCTGCTGCCGCGCGGCATAAACAACCGCTTGCGCCTGTTCGAGCATCGGATGCTAATGCGGAAAGGTATGGCAGAAGCCAGCGAACGCATCATCCCCGAGAATGAGCTGGCGGCGATCGAAGTCGCCCTGCGCGGACTGGACGCCGCCCGCATTCTGGTCGTGGACGACGCCGTCGATAGTGGATCGACGCTATTGACCGTCACCAGGAAGGTCGGCGCGATCGCCTCGGCCCATGCCACGATCCGGACCGCCGCCGTGACTGTCACAACAAAGACACCTCTTATTCAACCGGACTATGTAATATACCGCGATGTCCTTTGCCGCTTCCCCTGGTCATTCGACTTTCGATGACACGACCGTCCTGATCTTCGATCTGGATGGCACGATTCTTTCAGTGAATAGCTTCCAGAACTGGGTGCTGCATTTGGCACGCGGTTCAATCAACGTCGATCCTATCACGCGTGGCTGGATTACAGTCCAAACTGTCGCGGCGATGCTGCTGCGGAAACTTTTCAGGCATGATCACCCGACAACGAAGCGCCGCTTGCAGCATATCTGGGCCAAGGCCGTCGCGGGTGAAAAAGCGCCGCGTGCCGAAGCAGCCCTGGTCCAGGGTCTGATGACGAAAGTCCGGCCCAATCTGACAAAGGTCCTGGACATGGTTTCGCAGGGCGACCGGCCTGCTATCCTGGCAACGGCAGCAGTGGCGGATTACGCGGCAGGGTTATCGCGCAGCCTGGGCTTCACGCATGTTCTGTCAACGCCGCCGCATGGCGAGACGGCTTGGCAGGAGAACCTGGGCGGGGTCAAGCGCGACCGTGTCCTGGCTTACCTCGGGGTCCACGGCTGGCTGTCGAGCCGCCGCATCTTCTTCACCGACCATTACGACGACCTGCCGCTGATCAAGGCAGCCGATCTGGTGTTGTGGTTCGGCAGCGAGACGGGTCTTGCTTCCGTCAGGCACGACGCTCCTGGCGGTCGTATCGAAAACTGCCGCGACCGGTCCGGCGACGAGATCTATGCCCTGGCCTTCCAGGCCGGCTGATCACACAGGCTCGACCGGACCCAGTATCTTGCGGGGAGATCCATAGACCGCCCGCTTTAAGCGTTGCTGGACCCGCTTCGCCATAAGAACCCAGAAGCTGGCTGGCGCCGTGAGCATTTTGCCGAGCGCCTGGCCGCGATGCCCCTCCTGCCACGCTTCCCGCATCTGGTGAAAGGCAATCAAGGCGTGCCATCCGCCATTGCGGCGTTTCAAATAGCCGATCTGGCGGGCGGTCATCTTCGACGCGTAGGTGTCAATGAAGTGCTGGTTCACATCCACCAGAATCTCGAACTTGTAACGCTTGCGCCCTTCCTGGGCCCAGGCGCGGGAGATACTGCCGAACGGCTCGACATAATAATAAAGCGCGTCGGTCAGAAGCAGGCAGCGGCCACCCGCCAGGAAGAAAGAGAGCAGGAAGTAAAAGTCCTCGCCTGTTCTCGCCTTCTCGTAATACGTGATGCCTGTACGCTCCAGGAACTCGTTCTTGACGGTTCCCTTAAGCATCCCGTAGTCGCCCTTGGAAGTCGAGTCCGTGTTCGCGAGGAAATACTCGAGATCCAGGACGATATCCTTGCCGCGACGCGGCAGCGGCGACTCAAGGCACAACCCGGCCTTGCTGTCGACCGCGATCCAGTCATCCGAAACCATATCGAGACCCGACGCGTCGCCGGCGTCCAGCAGGCGCTTCAGGCGGCCGGGCGCATACCAATCGTCGGCGTCAAGAACCGCGACCCACTGCCCGCGGGCCTCCGATAGCCCATAATTCATGGCCATCATCCGCCCGCCATTGCGCGGATTGCGCACCACACGGATACGCGGATCCTCGGCGGCCAGCCGGGTAGCCAGGGCGAACGTATCGTCCGAAGAGCCGTCGTCGACAATCACGATCTCGAAATCCGGCTCCGTCTGTCGCAACACGGAACGCACCGCAACTTCGATACAATCCGCCACGTTATACGATGGCATAACAACAGACACGCGAGGCCGTTTTGACTCAAGTGTTTGATTCATTTTTACCCCAGGTACCGGAGAAGACTCGTGTCTTAATCAACTAGCTTGTTCCACTTGACCAAGAACCAGGCTCTTATAACCAGTCTCCATATTGTTTGTTTATAGCTGTCCTTAAGCGTTTCATATAGATCTGGATTACTGTTTCCTAGCTGCCATTTTTTATAGGTTCCAGCCGGTTTCACGGGATGCCAAAGAGTGTTATTATACTTCATGACCCGGGCAAAACATGGCCTGAATACAAATGTTCCTGGCGAACCCGACCACGATCCGCGAAAGTTGAAATAAAAACGGTTCTTATTACCTGGAAGAACGTAATCTCCGGCACCGCCGATGTCTTCTATCACCAACCCGTGATTATGGACAATCGTAGGCCACGTCGACTCATAGTGTCCGCCCCAACCAGCACTATAGTCTGCGCGGATTGCTTCGACTGCTTGAGCGCTAATCCGGAAAATAGGAAAAAACCCTCGCAAGGCTTCGGTAAAACCAACGGGCTTCTGGCCTGCCGCCACCAAAGGCGGCATCAAGCCTTTGTGCGAAGTTTCTGTTTGGCGATAAAGTGTGGTACCCAGTAGATCGGCTCGGCTTGAGGCAAAGTGGTTAAAGAAACTCCTCCACTTGCCCTCGTAGTGAACATCGTACTCAATGCCCCAGTAATGTTCATATTCCGGGTGAGCTTGAACAAAACTGAGCATCAGCAAATCGGTGTTCCCTGGATTAAGAGTCCACCCCTTGCCTGTCCAACCTTCGAGACGGCATTTTTCAGGATAGCCGAGCGCCAGCAGCATTGCCGTGTTGCAGAGAAAAACATGGTTTCCGATTGCTTCTTCGGCTGACGGGTACGCGGCGGTTTTTTCCCCGCAGTTGATCAAAAGGAAGACGGTACAATATTCCGGAACTTCGGCAACGAGCCGCTTGTAAAAATCATGAATAAAATCATCGTAGAAATGGGTTAGAATAACCACGGCGGCCGGCGCTTGCTCGCTCATGCCACCCTCGACAGGACCTGATCGTAGATACGCGACAGGCCCTCGACGTGGTTCGCGCCGGTCGGCGGGTTGCGCCAGAACCGGTCATACGCGGCCTGTCCCATCGCCGATACGATGGCATCGTCTCGCGTAAGCGCCAGGCACCGCGCCAGATCGTCCATGTCCCCCGAGCGCATGCGCCAGCCGGTCACGCCGTGCTCCACGCGCTCGGCGGCGGCTGAGATGTCGCTTACAATCGCAGGTACACCCTTGGCGGCCGCCTCGTCGACAACCAGCCCGAACGTTTCGTACCACAGGCTGGGAAAGGCAAGGCAGCGAGCTTTCTCCAGTTCCGCCACCACCGCGCCCGCGTTTACCCATCCTGTGACGCGGCACTGTTCGTATGTTTCGGCTACCG
>CALMVH010000289.1:0-5245 GCA_937873165.1 uncultured Rhodospirillales bacterium | reverse complement strand
AGGTAAGTCTGACGCCCGCCTTGCGCGCCGCGCCGACCATCAGCTCCACGCCTTTCTCGACATCCAGCAGTCCGACCACAACAATATCCGTGTTCATCCCGACCTTGGCCGGTTCAGCCTTGGGCACTTCAATGATGTTTTGCAACGGATAGAAGTGAGAGTCCTGGGGCAGGTAGGGCTTGAGGATTGCGGCCGATCCCTCGGACAGCGTGACATAGTGCCGGATGCCCGAAGGCAACATGCCAGGCCCCCGCTGCACCACGCTGCGGGTTACGCGGTAAACCTTGTGCGCATAATGCCGTTTGTCGCAATTTGTTGTTATGCAGTTCACCGAAAGGGCATGCCGAAGGCACGGCACACGCGCCTGGTAATCGAAGAACGCTCCATTTGGACAGGCCGGAAAGAAATCATGCAGCGTGCAGACAAGCTGGAAACCAGCCTTGGCAGCGGCCCTGACCGCGCTGCTGGTCAATGCCTTGGTATAGCCGTGCAGGTGGACAATCGTGTGCCGCCGATCCAAGCCGTTCAGTTCCCGGGCAACCGTCCGGTAGGCTGTCGCATTCCATAACCCCTGCGCCATTACGGCTGGGTTGCCGCCAGCCTGGATCAGCTCGGCCTGGTCGAGGCAGACAACCCTGATCCCTGTGATTTGCAGTTCAGGGCACACAGGCCCCACCGCGCCGATGAATATCACGTCGACACCCTGCCGGGCGAGAGCGGCGGCCTCGTCCACGGCCACACGGCTGGCGCCCCCGTTAACGTGGCAATAGTCGTTCAGAACAACGACCGTGCGACGGGATACCCCGGAGTGTTCCATTATCTCAGGCTTCTCCCGGCGCGGCAGGCAAAACACCATCACGCAAAGCCTTGCGCCTTCGATTGGCTTCCAGCTGCCATTTCGGGATCCCGATGATCTTGTCCTTGATCTTGTCGGCGGTCTTTTGGAAAGCCACTTCGCTCCCCAACGTCGCAAGGGCAGCTCCGAAAAACAGTTCGCCCATTTGATCCTCAAGCACGCTGAGAACACAGCCATCGGCAAAAAGGAATGTCAGCACTCCCAATGCCTGAATGCCGAAGGCCGAGGTGTTGCGCCTCAGCCGGGCCACGCACCAGGCGATCCAGCCGAGATACACAAAGCTCATCACTCCAAAAAACGCGTACAGGATAACAAACAGGTTGTCGGCCGCGTTGACCTCGTCACCTGCATAGAACCGTTGCGCTCCTCCGATGCCGCCCAACCCGACCCCTAATGGAAATACTTGTCTTCGGTTTATCCAGGACCACGCGTGCGGCCACATGCCTTCCACGCGATCATAGAACGAAGCCATGCTGAATACGCCTGCGGTCGAGGGCATCACATATTGCGGCAGGACGATGGGCAGGAGGATACATGCCGTCAAAAAGAAGAGAACGCCGAACTTGAGAGGGGTAAGGGGACGCCGCGGCGACAGCATCAGGATGGCAAACGTCAGGCCATAGGCAAGGATGGCGCCTTTCTGCGTGCTGCAGTAAACAATAAAGAGCGTAACCAGGCCAATCAGGATTTTCGGCAGGATTTGCCGTATATTGAAGAGCAGCGTCAGGGATATCAGCGTTTCGAAAAAAGCCACGTTGATGGAGGACCGCATAAATCCTCCCGCCCGCTTGTCAGCGCCCTTGATCTCCCAATCACGGCTGATGTCGACATCTACGCCGCCGATATGGGCTGTCATGCCAACCCAGGGGAACTCGTAGAAGTATTTGTCGAGAACAACACCAACGGCTGTCACGGTCCAAAGTACGCCAAAGTAAACGAGCGCCGACCGGGATGGTCGAAACAACCTTGACCACGCGATCGCACCCGCCAGCATACCGAGAAATATCTTTGTGCTGTAGATCACCACAAAAGGACTGCGGATGTTCAGGATGCTGACGGTTCCATGCAACAGCAACAGCAACAGGAACACAGTAAAGGCAGGATGTACCTTCCGGGCGAAAACCTGCTGAACGAAGATCATCGCGACTGGCCCTTCCAGCATCACATCGCGCAGGAAAATCATGTCATCCGCATGCGCCATGTTAAGGAACCAGCGAACCGGAGCCTCGAACGCGTATATGAAAAGATACAGGAACAGGCCAAAGGAGAGAGCTAGCTGCACGGAGGCGCCTTCAAAACAAGGATGAGGCTTTCTGTATCCTCCAACATGGAAGAATTCATCTCGGGTGTCAAAGTTTAGCTGACCTTTTTCTGACATCAGGTGCATCTTGCGGGCAAGCCTGGCTACCCACCAGACCAGCGAGCCACGAACTTCTGATTGCAGGTATGGTTCGGCAGTTTGCTTCCACCGTATGCGCCCTCTATTTATCGTGAAAGCGTTTGAATGCCGGTGCCAGTCATAGCCATCTTCTACTATCATAAACCTGCCATCCAGCCTTAATGTGCTATCGTTGAATGACGGCCGCTGGAGCTGAGCGCCGGCTTGCCCAGGAGTTTAGCTGAACGGAGCTGTAGCAGATCACCCCGGAGACGTTCGTGAAGGTTGCTTATCTTATTCTCGCTCATGCGCATCCGGAATTGCTAACGCGACTTATCAGGCGACTGGATGATCCGCGCGCGCTGTTTTATGTGCATATCGACGCTAAAACGGACTTAAAAATCTTTAAAGATGCTGTCGGTAGCGACAAGGTCGTTTTCCTGAGCGGCGCAAACCGGGTTTCAATAAACTGGTGTGGATTTTCGATGGTTCAGGCCAGCCTGAACCTGCTGGCCTCAGCCTTCGGCGACGTGAACGCCAGCCGATTTGTACTCCTCAGCGGGACCGATTATCCGGCCGTGTCAGCCTCGCGGATCGTAGAGGCCTTGAGTGCCGACCACGAATTTATTAAGGTCGATCGACAGCTGAACCCCGATGGAAACGGAGAGTTCGATCGCTGCGCCAATCGCTTGTTTCTGGGGGATATCCCGCTGCTCAACCCACGCAGCGGCAACGTTCTTTTGAGAAAAATAAGCAACAGACTTGCCGGCAAGCTTAAACGCCATTTGCAGCAGCCCATTTATTACGGCTCCTCTTGGTGGGCCCTTACCCGGGTCGCGGTCAGTCAGATCTTGGAAGTTTACAAACGATCGCCGCAACGTGTGCGACAATTCTGCTTTGCACGCTCGCCGGACGAAATGGTTTTCCAGACGCTTGTCAAAGCATCGGATCGAGCCTCCCACATTGCTTTCGATGCAACGGTGCCAGGCTTTGCGCCCGCATCGAATCAGGCGGCCAATCATTATGTGAACTGGGACCGGCCCAATCCATTGCTCCCTCGTACTGTCGATGAAAACGACTACGAAAACATAGTGGAGCTTGGAGCTCTTTTCGTGCGGAAGATCGATCCGATCCGATCCGCCGGCCTTATGGAGAAACTTGATCGGCTGGCCGATGGCGATCACCCTCCGCAAGACAATTAGCGGCCGCAGGCCTTGCGCGACCACTGCCTACCGTTCACGGCGAGCTTAAGCCAAAGGCGCTGGAGCGTTCTGATGTAAAATCCTGTTAGTCTTCAAGGGTGGGACTTGCTGAGCATCGATCTCAATCCCCACATGCTCCGCAACATTCTATTTCCGTCGGGAAACGCAAGCAGGACCAAAACAACAGTGCTGTAGGATATCAGGGCGCCTGCGATCAGCGCCGGCAATGGCGAGAAAGTCAGGTATGGTCTCGCGCCCACAAGAACCAGCATGGCTGCCACGACGGCGAATACGATCGGGTACGATGCTCGTGCCACGTCGCGCCTTTTGACAGGTCCCCTTCGAGTCGCCACCCAGACGTATACACCGTGAACCAACGGCGCAAACAGAGCATACGCCGCCGCAATACCCACAGGCCCCCAATGGATTCCCAGCAACAGTGAAAGGATAATGAGGCCGGTACTGAAAAACGAGGTATTCAGTTGGTCCCTGGTTCTGTCCTGGCTAACAAACATCCAGAACGCCGATCCCGTAAACGGCGCAAACATGGCAGCTATACTCAACCATGTCAAGATTGGGGCCGTTCCAAGCCATCGAGGGCCAAGCAATCCCAGTACCGCGATTTGCGACAATACGGACGCGCAGGCCAGTCCCGGCGCCGTGATCAGAAGCAGCAACTGCAGCATGCGCGTGTAGGCTTCGCGATAGGCGTTGTCGTTCCCGCTCAGCCGGGACAGCATGGGTATCGTGACCCGACTAACGGGCGCTTCGACCTGCCAGAGCGGCTGAACAACTAGCTTGAACGCTCGATCGAACAGTCCCAGCGCGACCGGTCCCTTCAAAAGCCCGACCAGAAGGTTGTCGAGGTAGGAAGAAATGTAACTGATTATACTGAAGCCTGTCAGATGGCTGCCAAAGCGCAGCATCGGTTTTATAGCCGGGTCGAATTGCGGACGCGAAGGACGCCATTCGGACAGGGACCAGACCATGATCAGCGTTGTCAGCGAGTTTGCGCCCTGCTGAATGACAAGCGCCCAGTAGCCTGCGCCCAGCAAGGCAGACACAATACCGGCCGATGCTGCGGTGACCGCTACGACGATGTCGATCATCGCCATTGTCTTGAACTGCATGCGTCGCGTCAGGACGGCGCTCGATTGAGCCGTCAGCCCGCCGAACACCAGCATGCCGGCAAACACCGCGACAATCGGACCGACCTTTGGTTCGCCATAGATCCAGCCTAAAAGCGGTGACGCCAGTATCAGAAGGATCGCCAGGACCAGGCTTGCCGCGACGTTGACCCAGAACAGCGATGTCAGTTCTCGCTGGTTGATCTGCGCACGCTGGATCGTGGCCTGAGACAGCCCCAGATCGGTGAATATTCCAACAAACAGCATGACCGGCGCTGCCATGGCGACCAGGCCGAACTCAGCGGGGGTCAACAGCCGCGCCAAGGCCAGCTGCGATCCGAAACTGATCGCGAACTTCGCCCCTTGCGACCCCAGCGTCATGACCGCGCCGCGGGTCGAGGACCGCTTGAGGTTGGCTAGATCGACTTCCGGATCGGGCTCCCGGTCCATATCGCGCACTGCTAACGTACCTTTCAAATATCCGCCGGATGGGTGACGTCCTTCTGCATAGTGCCACGCAGCAGACGAAGTCGATACTGATATATCGGTCAATGACGAACCCGGGCGATGCGGCCCTTCCTCAGCCCGCTTGCCCGCTGACAGCGGCTTCGTTATCGTGGATCAAACAAAACGGAAATCAGTAATGCCCCGGGGTAGTGCCCTTGTGTCGATAGATCTGCCT
>CALMVH010000288.1:9345-11782 GCA_937873165.1 uncultured Rhodospirillales bacterium | reverse complement strand
ATCCTGTCATGTGCGAATGCCCATCCGGGGTTCGCGCATTTCCGGGGACGGACCTTGCTGTCCAACCTCTTAACAACCGGTATCGCTTCAAGGAGGATATCCATGCGTACTTACGATTTCACGCCCCTTTTCCGTTCCACCGTCGGCTTCGACCGCATGTCGCGCCTGCTGGAAAGCGCCCTGAGTTCCGACGAGTCAGCGAGCGCTTATCCACCCTATAACATAGAGCGGCTGGACGAAAACCAGTATCGCATCACCATGGCGGTGGCTGGTTTTGCCGAGTCCGATCTCGACATCGTCTCGGAAAACCAATCCCTGACCATCCGCAGCAAAGCCAGGCCCGAGGCGGATGCCTCGCACTTCCTGTACCGGGGGATTGCAGGCCGGGCTTTCGAGCGGCGGTTCCAGCTGGCCGATCATATCCATGTGACTGGCGCCAGCCTGGAGAACGGGCTGCTGCATGTCGCACTCGAGCGCCAGGTGCCCGAACAGTTGAAGCCGCGTACCATCGCGATCACGACCGGCTTGGGCATGGGGTCTTCGCACCCCGGCATAGAGCACGATCAGGCTGCCTAGCAAAACAGCTTGCAAAAAAGGAACGGAGGCTCAGGCCTCCGTTCCTTTTCTGCGTAAGGGGTGCGTGGAACATTGTCGGGCTTCGTGCCTTTAACTCATAATCGGGCGGCGAGCGCCTGCAAAATCAAGGAAACCAACATGGCCACGACAACCATCACCCGCCTTTACAGCACCTACGATAAAGCCGCCGAAATCGTGCGCGACCTCGAGGCTGCGGACATTCCGCACCGCGATATCACGCTGGTGGGTCCGCACAGCGATGCGAAGCACAGCAATGTCCGCCAGTACAATGGCGTTGACGCCGATCCGGATCGCGAAGCTGAAACTGTTTATGAGTCGTCGGTTGGCGGCGGCGTTGTTGGCGCCGGCGTGGGGTTACTGGCCGGTCTGGGTCTGATCGCCATCCCCGGCATCGGCCCCATGGTGGCTGCTGGCTGGCTGGCATCGACCCTGGCGGGCGCTGTTGTCGGATCTGCCGGAACGGTTGCCGCTGAAGAAATCGCTCATGGCCTTGGCCATCACGGCGTGTCGCATGATCAGGCTCATGTCTATGCCGATGCCGTTACCCATGGGGGAACGCTGGTTTCGGTCAAGGCTGATGACAGCAAGCGCGGTTTGATCGAATCGATCATGGGTCTCAATGACACCGGCTTCAACCTGGGCGAGACGGTCGATCCGGAAACCGGTCGGGCGGCTCTTTAACAATGAGTATCCGTCTCGACAAGAACTGGAAGCGCGTCCGCCGCAACGTTGAGGATCTCGTCGATGAAGCTGGCGATGCGTACGACGACTTCAGCGATGAGGTGAAGCATCGTGCATCACGGGCATGGCGTAATCGCGATGACTACGTCGACGAGGTTGTATCCGTTGCCGAATCCATGGCGGATGTGATTTACGCTCGGTTCCGAGCCGATCCCGTTGGCACGATTGCCGTCGGCGCAATCGTGTTCTGGCTGGCTGGAAAACTGGTACGCCGCTAAGCGCTGGCTTAGCTGGCGGTGAAATGGGGGCTTGGGGCCCCATTTCAGTATGCGGTTGGCTTGAACAGCAGTGACGCGGCATCCGCATGCGCCTTCTTTGCGGCAATTGCGGCACGGGCCCGGTCGGCTTCACGTCCCAAGGCATCCACGTACTCCTCCAGCTCAGAAACCGAAAGGCTATCCAGCAATTTCGGACCGTTTGCCTTGATAGGATCCGGTTCGTCGAACATGAGGCTGTCTCCCGCGTTGAATGATACTCCAAACATAGTGCGGACAAGGATGAAGGCGATCTGCATCACTCAACCCGGCGACGCGTCCGTGTTAAAGCCGGTGGAGGTTGCGACGCCGGTGCCCAATCCAAGCGAGGTCCTGATCCGCGTGACAGCTGCGGGCGTCAATCGGCCGGACATCTTGCAGCGGCTGGGGACCTACCCGCCGCCCGCAGGCGCCAGCGATATACCAGGTCTGGAAGTCGCAGGCCATGTCGAGGCGGTCGGCGAAGGGGCAGGCAACTGGACAATCGGCGATCCGGTATGCGCCCTGCTGGCGGGAGGCGGCTATGCCGAGTACGCGATCGCCCCTGCGGCGCAGTGCCTGCCGGTGCCTGCCGGGCTGAACCTTGTCGAAGCCGCCGCCCTTCCGGAGACGATTTTCACCGTTTGGTCGAACGTCTTCATGGCCGGCCACCTTGCCGTCGGCGGCAGTATCCTGATCCACGGCGGATCGTCCGGTATCGGCACTATGGCAATCCAACTGGCGAAGGCCATGGGGGCGCAAGTCTTCTGCACGGTCGGTTCCCCCGCAAAAGCGCAATTCTGCCGTGGGATCGGTGCGGATGTCGTCATCGACTATAACGCCGAGGACTTCGTAACCGTGATCGG
>CALMVH010000288.1:7122-9335 GCA_937873165.1 uncultured Rhodospirillales bacterium | reverse complement strand
GCGACAAGACGGAGGGAAAAGGCGTCGGCTTGGTTCTGGACATGGTCGGCGGCGACTATGTGCCGCGTAACCTGCAATGCCTCGGCATGGAGGGCCGCCACATCAGCATTGCTGTTCAGCGCGGGGCTTCGGCGGCCATAGATCTTGCTCGCGTCATGCGCCGGCGCCTGGTTCTGACAGGATCAGGTCTTCGCGCGCGTTCGGTTGCCGAGAAAGGCGCCATCGCGGCCGATCTGCGGGATCGTGCCTGGCCGTTGATCGAAGCGGGGAAGGTACGGCCTGTCGTTGATCGGGTATTCCCGCTGGCCGAGGCAGCCGACGCCCACAGGTTGATGGAAACGGGCTCCCACATGGGCAAGATTATGCTGGCGGTGTAACCGTGCAACGGGCTTGCGCTGCTGGTAAAAACGTTTAGCGTGCGGCGCATTCCCGACCGTAATTAGACGGTTTCCTGATCCGGAGTTTCGCATGGCCCAGCCCTTGATGCCCAAGGCGACCGCCGTTTGGCTTCTCGACAATACCACCCTGACATTCCCGCAAATCTCGAAGTTCTGCGGACTGCACGAACTTGAGATCCAGGCCATCGCCGATGGCGAAGTTGCGATTGGCATCGTGGGCAGCGATCCGGTGCAGCAGGGGCAGCTGACGCATGCCGAGATCGAACGGTGCGAAGCCGATCCCAAGGCCGTCCTGGTTGCCTTGCTCAGCGACCTGCCGGAACCGGCCCGCCGCACAAAGGGACCCCGCTACACGCCCGTCAACAAGCGCGGCGACAAGCCCGATGCCATTGCATGGTTATTGAAGAACGTGCCCGACATGTCGGATGTGCAGATCGGAAAGCTGGTCGGCACCACCAAACCCACCATCAACGCCGTACGCACACGCACCCATGCCGATGCCGCCAACATCAAGCCCCGCAGCCCGGTAGCCTTGGGGTTCTGCACGCAATCGGAACTCGACGAATTGCTGGTGAAGCTGCGCATCACCGCCCTGCCGGATGCCGAACCCGAAGCATTCGAGCCTCAGGAAAGCTACCTCTGACGCTAAGAAAACCCGCCGGAAAGCGGGTTTTCGACAGCAGCCAGTTACTCGGCCGCTTCGGCCATCTGGCCTGATTCGCATGCAGATATCCGGTCTCTCAACGCCAGTTTCTCGATCTTCAGTTTCTTGATGGTCGCCTCGTCGGCCGACGGGCTCTGTTCGAGGTCGTGGATGGTATTTTGCAAAACCTGATGCTGCCGGTTCAGGGACTCAAGCCATTCGGTAACCGCCATGCAAACCTCCGTTGGATGATAACCCTCTTGGAACAGTCGAAAAAGGAACTTGGTTCGCGGACCGGAGTTTAAATTCCTTTGGATCGTCGTTAGCCCCTCTGGAGTTCAATCGCCCAGACAAATTCCGACGGCGCGCGCTATGCGCAGCATGACCCCGTCGCGCTCCACGTCGCGGTAACGGTCGATTGCGTCCAGTATCGGCAGATCAGTCACGCCTCGCCCTGCCCACGCAACCATGCGATCGGTCTTGCCTGCCTGGATCAGGTCGATGGCATGCACCCCGAAGACCGATCCGATGGTCCGGTCCAGGGCCGTTGGGGCGCTGCCCCGCTGGACATGTCCCAGCACGGTGACCCGCGTTTCAGCGCCCGTCATCTCGGCCAATGCATCGCCCAGGTAATGCCCGATGCCGCCGAACCGGTGCGCCCCGCCGAAATGCCGCACACGCATCTGGCGGCCCTCGTGCGTCCGCACGGCCTCGGACACGACCACCATAGCAAAGTTGCGGCCTTGGCTGCGGATGGCGTTGATATGCGACGCCACATTCGTCAGGTCGTAGGGGATTTCGGGGATCAGAACCACATCCGCCCCACCGGCGATGCCCGCATGCAGCGCGATATGCCCCGCGTCACGGCCCATCACCTCCAGTATCATCACCCGCGCGTGGCTGGCGGCGGTCGGCTGCAGACGGTCCAGTGCCTCCGTCGCGACCGAGACCGCCGTATCGAACCCGATGGAGTAATCCGTGGCGCCCAGGTCATTGTCGATGGTTTTTGGAATAACAATCAGCTTAAATCCGCCTAGCTGCGCCAGCTGCCGCATGATGGCGAAACTGCCATCGCCGCCGATGGCGACGATGCCATCGAGGCCCAGTCTGGCGATCGACTGGAAGATTTCGGGTGAGCGGTCGGCGAGTGTTCCATCCGGCAGGGGAAAGGC
>CALMVH010000288.1:0-7112 GCA_937873165.1 uncultured Rhodospirillales bacterium | reverse complement strand
GTGCCGAGCATGGTGCCGCCCTGGCGGATCAGCGCGCCACTCAACGTCTCCGGCCTCAGGACTTCGCTGCGGATGGGACGATCCAGCAATCCCATCGTGCCATCATGGATGCCGACGATTTCCATGCCGTGATGCGCGCCATGAATAACGGCGGCCCGGATCGCCGCATTCAGCCCCGGGCAGTCGCCCCCGCTTGTCAAAAGTCCAATTCGCATTGCTGTTTCCGTTTGTTTTCACTGCCTGATACACGATTCCAACGTTAGTCTTTGCTGTTTTTTGCAGCGATTTCGTGCTATCGGGGCGTTATGAGCGAGGAAGAGCAGCTTCGTCAGAAGCTAGAGGAACTTAAAAGCGAGCATCGCGATCTGGACGCCGTGATCGAGGTCCTGACGTCTTCGCCTCCTTACGATCAATTGCGCCTGCAACGCTTGAAGAAACGCAAGCTGGTGATCCGCGATCTGGTCATGCGCCTGGAAAGCCTGCTGGTACCGGATATTATCGCTTGAACGGCGACAGGGGGCCCAGCGGGGCTCGCGTTGCCATTGTCATGGGCAGCCAATCGGATTGGGATACGATGCGCCGGGCGGCGTCGATCCTTGACGAGCTGCAAATCTCGCATGCTGTCAAAATCGTTTCGGCGCACCGCACGCCCGAACGGCTGTTCGACTTCGCGGGACAGGCCAAGGCACAAGGATTCGAAGCCGTTATCGCGGGCGCAGGGGGGGCTGCGCATCTGCCGGGCATGATCGCCGCGCTTACACCGCTACCGGTTCTTGGGGTTCCCGTCCAAACGCATGCCCTGAACGGCCTGGACAGCCTGCTGTCGATCGTCCAGATGCCGGGCGGCGTGCCGGTCGCGACCTTTGCCATCGGCGAGGCGGGCGCGAAGAACGCGGCATTGTTCGCTGCGGCGATCCTGGCGCTCGGCGACGAGGCCGTGGCGGCGCGTTTGAATGCCTTCCGCGCGGCGCAAACCGGTAGCGTCGCCGAAATGCCGGCGTGATGATCGCTAACTCAAGACCGGTGCCATGCTGAAACTTCTAAAGCCCGGATCGACCATCGGCATGCTGGGCGGCGGCCAACTGGGGCGCATGGCGGCGGCTTCGGCGCTGCGCCTGGGCTACCATTGCCATGTCTATGCCCAAAGCGCGGACGAACCAGCGGTGGAAGCCGCCAGCGACGCGACCATTGGGGCGTGGGACGATTTCGCCGCGTTGGACCGGTTCGCCGACGCGGTCGACGTGATCACTCTTGAATTCGAGAACGTGCCACCCGAAGTCGCGCGGCACCTTGCGGCGCGCAAGCCGTTGCGGCCCGGCGTCGATGCGCTGGCCACCGCGCAAGACCGCATCGCCGAGAAGACATTTCTCAACAGCATCGGCGTCGAGACGGCGCGCTGGGCGCGGGTCGAGTCCTCCGCGACGCTGGAAGCGGCCACTCAGAGCGTCGGGTTCCCAGCGATCCTGAAGGTTGCGCGGCAAGGATACGACGGCAAGGGGCAGATCCGGATCTCCGGCTCGCAGGTCGCCGAAACCGCGTGGACCAGTCTCGGACGGGTGCCGTGCGTGCTGGAAGGCATTGTGGCGTTCGAACGCGAGATATCGGTGGTGCTGGCGCGTGGCCAGGACGGGGTGATCGCGGCCTACCCGGCGGTTGAGAACCGGCACGAAAATGGCATCCTGCAGGAAACGCTTGCACCCGCCGCCCTGCCGCAGATCCTGGCGGAAGAAGCGCAGGCGACGGCGGAGCGCATCGCCCTGGCTCTAGATTTTGTTGGCGTGCTGGCAGTCGAGTACTTCATCGACGGTCCGCGCCTTCTGGTTAACGAGATCGCGCCCCGCCCCCATAACTCGGGACACTGGACGATGGACGCGTGCTATGTCTGCCAGTTCGAGCAGCAGATCCGGGCCGTCGCCGGACTGCCCCTCGGCTCAACGATCCGGCACTCGAACGCCGTCATGACCAACCTCATCGGCGAGGCCGTCCTCGAATGGCAAACCCATATTGCCGATCCGGGCGCGCATCTGCACCTGTACGGCAAGAACGAAATCCGCCCCGGCCGCAAGATGGGTCACGTGACCCGTGTTTCACCAGTGGCGCGGCCGGCGAACGCGTCTCGGTAATAGAGAGCAGGAACAATCAATGAGCGAACTCGGCACGCGTATCGAAACGGACTCCATGGGCGGGATCGAGGTTGCGGCCGACCGGTACTGGGGCGCGCAAACGCAACGTTCGCTTGGCAATTTCAAGATCGGCGGCGAGCGTATGCCCGAGGCGCTGATCCGGGCCCTGGGATTGCAGAAAAAGGCCGCGGCGCTGGCGAACATGGAGTTGGGCGCGCTGGATCAGGCCCTCGGACAGGCAATTGTCGCGGCGGCAGACGAAGTGATTTCCGGTGCGCTCGCCGATCATTTTCCGCTGGTCGTCTGGCAAACGGGTTCGGGTACCCAGACCAATATGAACGCCAACGAGGTGATCTCCAACCGGGCGATTGAAAGGATGGGCGGCGCGATCGGGTCGAAAACGCCCGTGCACCCGAATGATCATGTGAACATGGGCCAGTCCTCGAACGACAGTTTTCCAACGGCCATGCACATGGCCGCCGCCGTGGAAACAAGCAAGCTCCTGCTGCCCGCGCTGACGCATCTGCACGCAGCACTGGATGCCAAGGCGAGGGAGTTTGCCTCCATCGTCAAGATTGGGCGCACCCACCTTCAGGATGCGACGCCGCTGACCCTGGGGCAGGAGTTTTCCGGATACGCGACGCAGCTGCGTTACAGCATACGCCGGGTCGAGGGCGCCTTGCCAGCGGTGCTGCAACTGGCGCAGGGCGGCACGGCCGTGGGCACGGGTCTCAACGCCCGCAAGGGGTTCGCCAAAGCCTTCGCTGCTCACGCCGCCCGGCTGACCGGCCTGCCGTTCGTCACCGCCGAAAACAAGTTCGAGGCGCTGGCGGCCCACGACGCTCTGGTCGAACTGTCCGGCGTGCTGAACACCGTCGCCTGCTCGTTCATGAAGATCGCCAATGATATCCGGCTGCTGGGCTCGGGCCCGCGCTGCGGCATCGGGGAACTGCACCTACCGGAAAATGAACCAGGATCCTCGATCATGCCGGGCAAGGTCAACCCGACGCAGTCGGAGGCCATGACCATGGTCGCGGCGCAGGTGATGGGCAACCACGTTACCGTTACCGTCGCGGGCGCTACCGGACATTTCGAACTGAACGTGTTCAAGCCGGTGATCGCCTTGAACGTGCTGCAATCGATCCGCCTGCTGGCCGACGCGGCGAACAGTTTCGCCGATAACTGCGTGGCAGGCATCGAAGCGCAAACCGGGCGTATCGAAAAACTATTGTTCGACAGCCTGATGCTGGTAACGGCGCTGAACCCGCATATCGGCTACGACAAGGCCGCCAAGGTCGCAAAGAAGGCGCTGGCGGACAACACCCCCTTGAAAGAAGCCGCAGTTGCGCTGGATTACCTGACGCCGGAGGAGTTCGACGCATGGGTACAACCGGCACACATGATCGGCGCGACGTGAAGGCTGGCGCGCAGGAGTGAGCATTGGCATCGTATCCAAAACTACTCTCTCGAAGCGATCCCTGACCATCGCGGGCCACTCGACCAGCCTGACGCTGGAAGAACCGTTCTGGACCGAGCTCAAGCGCCTGGCGGCGCATGAGGGTAAGTCGTTGGCCGCCTTGGTGGCCGAAATCGATTCCGTCCGGTCCGGCAACCTGTCCAGTGCGATCCGGGTCTATGTGCTGCGGCGGGCGCTCGAAGCCAGCCGGAACTAGCGCGATGTGCCTTCCAGCTTTGCGACGCAATTGTTAAACTCGGGCGATCCCGGCAGCAGGCCGAGATTGGCGCATTGCGAGGATGTGCGTTGGCGCAGCGTGTACTCCACGGCGTCCTGCTGGGCGGAGCGTTCCCGTTCGGCCTGGCACGCGGTCAGGCCCACTATCAGGCATGCCGCCAGCGCGCCAGCGAGGATCGGCCGTGCGTAGTGTCCAGCGTTCAAGGTCCGGTCTCCCAAAGGCAACCGGGCGAAACCCCGTTGCATGCTGCCGCACACTCTAGACGCGCCCTATCAGCCGTGCAAGAATCGCGGCATGACTATTTCCAGCGATCCCAACGTCAATGAAGCCGCACCGTCCATGGCCTCCGCGCCAAAACCCGTCCGGACGGCCTGCGTTTATTGCGGCTCGTCCCGGGGCACCGACCCCCACTATGCCCGGGTCACGACCGAACTGGGCCATGCCTTTGCCGCCAACGGCATCCGGCTGGTGTACGGCGGGGGCCGCGTGGGCCTGATGGGCGTGGTGGCGGATGCGGTGATGGAAGCGGGCGGGGAAGTGACCGGCATCATTCCCGAGCATATCCACGAGCGTGAACTGCAGCATACGGGCCTGACCGAACTGATGGTCGTGGATACGATGCACACGCGCAAACGCCTGATGGCCGACCGTTCGCAAGCCTTTGTGGTGCTGCCGGGCGGCTTTGGCACGCTGGACGAATGTTTCGAGATCATCACCTGGAAGCAGCTGGATCTGCACGACGCGCCCGTGATGTTCCTCAATGTCGACGGGTTCTGGGACAAGCTGCTGGACATGGTGAATCATCAGACCCAGTCCGGCTTTGTAAGCGAAACCAACCGGCAGCGGATGTTTACCCTTGTGGACAGCGTTGAGGAGGTTGTTGCCGGCATCATGGCACTGGGTGAGCAGGCGGCATCGGGGACGGGACCGGATATCCGCTGACCGCAGACATCCTGTGGGCTCGTCCGTCCAAGACACTCGGTCATCAGCAGCAACGGGCGCGCATGAAGTCTGAACTCGCGGCCTTGGAGGCGGAAATATCCTACCAGGACGGCGCTGAACAGCGTGTTCTCGAGCTGTTGCGCAAGGCGCCCGATCTGTCTTCGTCCACAGCCGTCGCCGCCGACGCTTACGGCGATTTTCTGGTTCGTTATCATCTTTGCACCGATCGCAGCGTGCTGTTGCGGCCGTTCAGGTTTACGGGCCTGCGCGTGCTGGAGCTTGGCGCGGGAATGGGTGGTGTTTCGCGTTTCGTCGCGGAAGAATGCGCGCACCTGACCGTTGTGGAAGGAACGCAGGCTCGCCTGGATGCCTGCCGCGAACGCCTGCGCGATCTTGGCAACTGGACGGCATACGCCGCCAACCTCCAGGATTTCACCACTGAGGAGCGTTTCGACGTCGTGTTGCTGATCGGGGTTCTGGAATACTCCGACTGCTATGTGGATGCCGGCGGGCATCCCAGCGCCTTCCATGCGACGCTGGCCAAGGCTTCCTCCTTGTTGACGCAAGACGGCGTTCTGTTTGTCGCGATCGAAAACAAGCTCGGACTGAAATACTGGTCGGGCGCGACCGAGGATCACAGCGCGTGGCGGTTCAACGGCATCGCGGGCTATGCCAGCGGACCGGTTCCGCGAACCTTTTCGCGCAAGGAACTGCAAAACCTTTTGCGTGACGCGGGCTTTGCCGCGACGCGCGCGTATTTTCCGGCAGCGGATTACAAGATCCCCCACAGCGTGCTGTCTGCCGAGATGCTGGATCGCTGCCCGGAGATCGCGGCGGAAGTCATGTCGCTGCGGCCGGCCGAAGACTACCTGGCCCGTCGCGTCATGATGTTTCCCGACGATCTTGCCCTGGAAACGATAGCGGGGGCGGGGTTGCTGGCGGAGTTCGCGAACTCGTTCCTGTTCGCCGCCGCACGGGATGCCGCGTCCGACACTCTGGCGCGCGTGACGGCGGCTAAGGCGGGCGAAATCGGCTGGCATTACACGATTTCCAATCGCCGCGACCCGACCGTAACGGTCTTTCACCGGCCACGGACGGGCCAGCACGGAATTGAAATCTCGAAAGCCAGGCTGTTCGAGGGCAACCCTGCGCCATCGTTTGCCGGGCATCCCGGTATCGTGTGGCAACATCAGGCACGGCAAGCAGCTGTTACAGGCTCTTCGGTGATGTCGACTTTGCGGCGGCATGCCTATTACGGCCAATGGCCCGCCTTTGAAGAACTGGTCGAGCGTTTCCTGATGTGGTCGTTCGACCGGTGGTCGGATCGCGGTTCGGACGGGCTCGACGGGCACGCAATCGATGCAACCGTTTCGAATGCGCTGCTTCACCAAACGGCCTTCAAACTGTTCGACCAGGAATGGAGCTTGGCAACGCCGTTCCCAGGCAGTTGGTTCATCTTGCGCAATGTGCTGGCTTTGCACGAAATCCGGCATGGCGGAATAGAACAATTCCCATACCCGTCTCTTCAGGCCTGGTACGCCGCCCTGTGCAATCGCCGTGGCGTACCCGCGGATATCGACGCGGATCTGGAGCGTGAAATCGATTTCCAGACGCGTATCCGGGTTGATTTTGATCCTGGCCGCGAGCGGGCGGCGTTGCTTGCCGTACTAGGCGCCGGCTTGCCCTGCGTCGATATGGTCACCACGGACGAGGTTACGAAGATGCAGGCGGCGCTTTGCGCAAAGCAGGTCCAGCTTGACACTGCGCAGGCGGAGATTGCCTTGTTGCACGCCTCGTCGTCTGCCCGCTTGACCAGCCGCCCCTTCCGCTGGGCCGCACGGCTGGTTGAGTTCCGTGTCCGGCATCCAAGAATGGCAGGAGCCCTTCGCCGGATGGTCATGGTTTTGGAGCGATTTTGATACCGCGTTGCCGCCACGGCGCCCGCGCAATAAGCTGATCTTCAGGAGAACGACATGGCAAAAATCAAGGTGGCGCAGCCGGTGGTGGAGCTCGATGGCGACGAGATGACTCGTGTCATATGGGCCGGGATCAAGGACAAGGTGATCCTGCCGCATCTGGACATCGACCTGAAATACTACGACCTAGGCATCGAATCGCGCGACCGTACCGCCGACCGGGTGACGGTCGAGGCCGCCGAAGCGATTGCCCGGCACGGCGTGGGCGTCAAATGCGCAACCATCACACCCGATGAAGCCCGCGTGGCAGAGTTCGGCCTAAAGAAAATGTGGAAATCGCCGAACGGCACCATCCGCAACATCCTGGACGGCACGGTCTTCCGTGAGCCCATCATCTGCCGCAACGTGCCACGCTATGTGCAAGGCTGGACCAAGCC
>CALMVH010000287.1 GCA_937873165.1 uncultured Rhodospirillales bacterium | reverse complement strand
GATCTGGGCTGCCACCGTCTTGTAGTACTCGCCCACTTGCGATTCCAGCGACTGCTCGAAATCGTTTACCTGCTTCTTGGCATCGTCCAGCGAAATGCCGTAACGCTGCTGAACAATCTGCGCCAGTTGGCCGGCCTTCTGCTTCAAATGATTGACGTCGTCCGTCGTAAGTTCCGTCCAGCGTCCCTGAATGACGGTACGCAGTTCTTCCCAGGTTGTTTTCCGGTCGGTCTCTTCAGCCATTGCATCTTCCATCGTTTGCGAATTGTGGTCTGAACGGGCGGATCAGGCGCTTGTTCCCGATGTCCAGACGGCAAGTGCAAAACAATGCGGAATGTACGGCGCTCTCAGTGACAATAGATATCTCGGCAGCCTTACGCCGCCGGCTTTTCCGCATCCACCATCTTCGGCACGCTGACCGGCGGCAGCTTCATAACCTGATCCGCGTCGATCCGGTGCTTGCGGGTGTAAGGTTCCAGCGTTACCGGCTTGCCCGTCTGGATGGATTGGCGGATGGCTTCGATCACGCGCACGTCGCACCAGCCCTCTTCGCCGTCGCATTCAGGTTCGCGGTTTTCCAGGATGCAGTCGGAGAAGTATTTTGTCTCGCCGCCGAAGTGATCGGTTTCCTTGAACGATTCACGATGGTTTTTCTCGCTTTGTGTCAGGAATTGCTCGATCTGAGCGCCTACCTGATACGCTGGCTTCGATAGGAGGAAACCCTTCGTGCCGGATAGATGGTACTCATCGATGCTGTTCAGGCTGTAGCTCATCATGAACTGCGCAACGCGACCTTCCGAGAACTTCAGCGTCGCATATACAGTGTCGTCCAAGTCGCCCAGTCCTGCCGAAGGACTGCGCATGCCGATCGCTGACACCTCTACCGGTTCCGCGCCGAACAGGTTGCGCACCGCGTTGATGGGATACGGCCCCATGTCGTAGACGGGACCCGCCTCATATCCATGCTGGGCGCGATGGTTCGAGGGCTTCACCTTCTGCGCGAAGGTCGATCCGAAATATTTGACCTCCCCCAGCTTGCCGTCGCGCACCATGTCGATGGCAGCGACAGTACCGGGTTCGAAGTGCAGCCGGTAGGCGATCATCAACCTGGCGCCGCTGGATTTTGCCGCCGCAATCATCTTTTCGCAATCCGCAACGCCAATCGCCATCGGCTTTTCCAGCAGTACGTGGATGCCTGCCTCGAGTGCGGGCACCACGAACTCGGTGTGCCGCCAGTTCGGGGTCGCGACGTACAGCGCATCCACCACATCGTCCGTGAGCAAGCGCGAAAACTCGCTGTAGTCGTAGATATGCTCGACGTCGTAATCCTTGCCCAGCTTGCGGCCTTTCTCGGGATTGCCCGTCACAATGGCGGTGATCTCTGAATTGCCCGTATGGTGAACGCCCGGCATGAAATAACCCTGGCTGATCCACCCGGCGCCCACGACGCCATACCGCACCTTGCGCCCCGAAACCTGCTTCGCCTGCATGTCCATACCCTTTCTTTAATGCAAAGCAAACGTATCAAACAGTCTGAAAGGTTCCGATTTTGCATCAAGACATTCGATCCATCCTTGAATTTTGTAGGAAACGGTAATATAAAACTTTTTTGTAGCGGACTTATTCATGACACCTCCTGATCGTACTTCTTCTGGAAGCAGTCCCTTTGCGGACCAGAAACTGACCCTTGAACAATGGCGCGAACTGGCCATAAGGGAGCATGCCCGCGCCAATCATTTCGAGACTGTCGCGTATACCGACGCATTGACCGGCATTCCCAATCGCTTGTACTTCGACAAGCAGTTCCGCGCGGCGCTAGACATTTCCGAACGGCAGGGCGTGGAGGTTGGCCTTATCCTGGTCGACGTGGACAAGTTCAAGTCCGTAAACGATACCCTTGGACACGCCGCAGGCGATAGGGTTCTGAAAGACGTCAGCCGGACCTTCGACCAACGCCACAGGCCCAGCGATACTCTGGTCAGGCTGGCGAGCGAAGGGCAGCGGACCGGCGCGCGATACGGCGGCGAAGAATTCTGTCTTGTTCTGCCTTTTTGTTCGGGCAAAGACGCTGTGCAGGTAGCACAGGAGATGCGCCGAGAAATTGCGGGCCGTACGACGGATCTGAAGGGTGTCACGAGCGGCGATAAGCCGGACAACATCAAGGTGACCGCCAGTTTTGGCGTTACCACCGTCAAACCGGGTGACACGCAGGAGACGGCGGTAAAGCGTGCCGATCTGGCCCTGTACCAGGCCAAGGCAAATGGCCGCAATCAGGTCTGCTTTACTCAAGACGGAGCGACGTTTGAACTTGCTCCACGGGAGACAGCAAGCCCTGCAACGCAGGTGACCCCGGCCCCGCCCGGCGAGTCGCCGTTCGCCAATCGCCGCAGACCGAACTTTCAGCCGAAGTAAGGATAGGCAGCGTTTACCGAACGCTCGGTCCCGTTTACCACGGTGTCAAGGCGATGAGGGCTTTACAGCGGCAACGACCCGTGCGTCGCTACATACCACCGAGCCCTGCATTTTAGACGATGATACTGCCTTGCCGCGTTCTGGCAGGCAGAATAAACACTTCCCATGACATCCGATATCGAGGCCCGCTGGGCGGCTTACTGGGAAGAGCGCGGCATTTACCGGTGGGACGCGGCCGCGTCGCGTTCCGAATCCTATGTAATCGATACCCCGCCGCCCAACGTGTCGGGCGCGCTGCACATGGGCCATGTCATGAGCTATGCGCAGGCGGACATGCTGGCGCGATTTCAGCGCATGGCCGGCATGAACGTGTTCTACCCCATGGGGTTCGACGACAACGGCCTGCCGACCGAACGGCTGGTGGAAAAAACAAAGAACGTCAAGGCGGCCGACCTAAGCCGCGAAGCGTTCGTGGCCCTGTGCCAGGAAGTGGTGCCCGCGTTTTCCGACGAGTTCCGCACCTTGTTCCGCCGCCTGGGCCTCAGCGTCGACTGGAGCCAGGAATACCGCACTATCAGCCCGGAGGCGTGGAAGATTTCGCAGATGTCTCTGCTGGACCTCTACGAAAAAGGGCATCTCCGCCGGCAGCCCCAGCCAACCCTGTGGGATCCCGCCGACCGCACTGCCCTTGCTCAAGCGGAAATCGTCGAGAAAGAAACCCAGGGCGTCATGTACCGGCTGCCCTTCGCGCGCGCCGACGGGGCGGGCAGCGTCGAGATTGCGACCACCCGCCCCGAGTTGCTAGGGGCGTGCGTGGCGCTGCTATGCCATCCTTCCGATCCCCGCACGGCGGAACTGGCCGGCCGGATGGTCCATTCCCCCTTGTTCGGCGTGCCCGTGCCGATCATCGCGGATGAGACCGTCGATCCGGACAAAGGAACTGGCGTTGTGATGTGCTGTACCTTCGGCGACCTGAAGGACATCGACTGGTGGCGGACCTACAAGCTGCCGCTGCGCGACATCGTGGGCAAGGATGGCCGAGTCCAAGGCTTGGACCGGATCGGAACCGCGGACTGGCCATCCCGCGATATCGCCCTTGCCCGGACCACTGCGGAGGCGATTACCGGCCTGAACGTGCGCAAGGCACGGCAGGCGATCGTCGACCTGCTGCGCGAGGCGGGCCTGGTCCTCGGCGAGACGCAGGTGATGCAGATGGTGCCGTCGGCCGAACGGTCGGGCGCGCCGCTCGAGATATTCGTCAGTTCCCAGTGGGTCGTAAGTTTACTGGACAAGAAGGATCGGCTGATCGCAAAAGGGCGGGCGATCGAGTGGTTCCCCGCCTTCATGGAACAGCGTTTCGAGGATTGGGTCACCAACCTGAAGTGGGACTGGGTCATCAGCCGCCAACGGCATTTCGGCGTTCCCCTTCCCTTCTGGTACTCGCGCCGGGCCGGGGAAGAAGGCCGCGTGCTGGTTGCGCATGCGGACGACCTGCCGGTCAACCCACTGACAGCCCTGCCCCGCGGCTACGCGCGCGACGAGGTCGACCCTGAACCCGACGTGCTGGATACGTGGGCCACCAGTTCGGTCACGCCGCAGATCAACGCGCATGGCATCTCGCCCGATCACGCGGCGGACGCGGATCGTTTCAACCGGCTGTTCCCGGCCGATCTGCGCCCCCAAGCGCACGACATCATACGGACCTGGGCGTTCTATACAGTCGCGAAATCCATGCTGCATACCGACCAGGTGCCGTTCTCGACCATCGCGGTCAGCGGCTACTGCCTAGCGCGCGACAAGACAAAGATGTCGAAGTCCAAAGGCAACGGCATCGAACCGCGCGACCTGCTGGACCAGAACGGCACGGACATCGTGCGCTACTGGGCAGCCAATTCTAGGCTTGGCCACGACACGGCTTTTTCCGACGACGTGCTGAAGATCGGAAAGCGGCTGGTCAACAAGCTGCGCAATGCCGCGAAGTTCGTGGCCCCGCACGTTGCCGCCTTCGACGCGCAGGAGACGACCACCGCCATCAACGACGTGGCCGATGGCCGCGTCCACTGCACGCTCGATCTATGGCTGCTCGGCCGCCTGTCGCAGGTGATCGCCACCGCGACCAACCGCTTCCATGCCTATGACTATACGGATGCGCTGGAAAGCGCCGAACGCTTCTTCTTCGGCGAGTTCTGCGACAATTACCTGGAACTGGTAAAAGGCCGGATCTACGGCGAGGTAGGGAACGAGGCCGACAGGCTGAGCGCCCAGCTGACGCTCGGTCACGCGCTGCTGGCCATCCTGCACCTGCTGGCGCCCTTCCTGCCCTACGCGGCGGAAGACGTATTACACGAGACCTTCCCGCGCACGGCGGCCAGGCTGGTGTCGGTGCATGCCCGTGGCGGATGGCCGCAGGCAGGCCGGTATCCCGTGGCGGAAGTTGCACTGGAAGCAGGAGAGCTGGCCGTCATCATACTAGGACAGGTACGCGCCGCGAAGAGCGAAAAAGGCGTGTCGATCAAGGTTCCCATGGCGAAGGCCACGATCAGCGTTGCGTCCGCGAATGCCGCCTCGCTCCAAGCCTCCAATCTGATGAACGACCTGAAACATGCCGCAAACGTGACGGAACTCTCCATCCTCTCCGGCGAACCTTCGTTTATCGCCGAATGGTCATCCACCGCCGACGATTGAGCGTTTGCATTAACCACATATTCTGATACGGGAAACGCTCTTTCGGGGAGCCGCTTATGTCCGAACCTTTGACCGTCAGCCCGCGCGTGATCGATTTGATCTGTTCGCGCATCTGCCACGACCTGATCAGCCCGGTCAGCGCCATCAACAACGGCATCGAGCTGATTACCGAAATGGACGAGGGCGTGGGCGGGGATGCCTTCAGCCTGATCGCCGACAGCGCAACCGTGGTCGCCAGCCGCCTGGCGGTCATGCGCTACGCCTTTGGCGCCGCTACCCCCAGCCTTGACGAAGTCCGCGACGTGGCATTTGCGTATTTCGCCAGCAGCAAAATCGTTTTGAACTGGCCGAAGACCGGTCTGGCCAGCGATTTCACCAGCCGGCAGGGCTTTCCCAAGATTATCCTGAACATGGTGCTGGTGCTGGCGGAGTCCATCGGCGCGTCGGGAAGCATTACCCTGACCCATTCCACGCCGGACGCGATCTCGATGATCGCGGAACCGCGCACCGGCACGATCCGCACGGATATCCTGGCAGGGCTGGAGACTGTGCCCGCCGACAACCTGGATGCGCGCACCATACAAGCGTTCGTCACCAGCCTGATGGCAAAGCGTTACGGGTATACCCTGTCGCACGATGTGCAGG
>CALMVH010000286.1:5128-6445 GCA_937873165.1 uncultured Rhodospirillales bacterium | reverse complement strand
GGGTAGGCGCATCGACATCCCGGATTTCCACAGCCGCCGGGACGAGATCGGTGACCTGTCCGTCGCCATGCGGCAAATGACCGAGGCCTTGTGGCAGCGCATGGATGCCATCGAAGGGTTCGCGGCCGACGTCGCGCACGAGCTGAAAAATCCGCTGACTTCGCTTAGAAGCGCGGTGGAAACGGTTGGCCGCGTTCAGGACGACCAGCGGCGGTCACGCTTGATGGAGATCATTTCCGAAGACGTGCAACGCATGGACCGCTTGATCAGCGACATCTCGAATGCGTCGCGGCTGGATGCGGAACTATCGCGCATCGAGGCAGTGCCGGTCGATCTGGTCCTGCTGCTGCGCACGGCAGTTGATTTGCGCCACAATGAAAGCGCGGTGGTGCCGGTCCGGTTCACGGCGCCGGTCGACGATCGCCTGAAGGTGCTTGGCGTTGAAAGCCGCTTGATGGAAGTTGTTCAAAACCTGATGGAGAACGCTGTTTCCTTCTCGCCGCCGGGCGGGAAAGTGGATGTATTGTTGCGGGCGGTCGAGGATGAGATCGAGATCCTGGTGGAAGACTCGGGCCCGGGCATCCCCGAAAACAAGCTGACGAACATCTTTGAGCGTTTTTATACCGAACGTCCGCCAGGGGAAGCCTTTGGCAAGCATTCTGGACTGGGGCTCAGTATCTCGAAGCAGATCGTCGAAGCGCATAAGGGGCAAATTTTTGCCGAGAACCGGCGAAACGCGCAAGGTCATATCGACGGCGCTCGATTTACGGTAATATTGCCGCGGTACAGTGAACGCGCACCCTGACAGGAAGGGCTGAAGCTATGGCAGCAAGCGCAACTGATAAGGCGCGGTCCATGTCTCGGATGTCTCAGGTGAAATGAACCAGTTTCTCTACCATAACCCTGTGGCGCGCGCCCTGATGGCCTTTATCGCCTATGCCTACACCTATCATTACCTGAACTGGTTTTCGAAGACATCGGTCATCGGGTGGCATCGGTCTTCGTCGAAGCGACTGTATGCAGTCATGGCGCTATGGTTCCTGTCGCTCGGCATCTATGCCGCCAGCTATCAGACGGGTCTGCGATGGCTGTTCTTTCTCAGCCTGCTGCATGTCGTCCTGGAGCTGCCGCTGAACTACGTGACGTTTTTCGCCATCGGCCGGTCGGTCAGGAGCAAGCCACGCCCGCTTGCCGGTGGGCAGGCGACTTGACTCCTGTCAGCCGGGCAGGCTTGCTTCCTCCATCATGCAGATACTACACGCGACCTGCGTCTGCCTGGACGGCGATGGCATCCTGATCCGTGGCCCGTCCGGCAGC
>CALMVH010000286.1:0-5118 GCA_937873165.1 uncultured Rhodospirillales bacterium | reverse complement strand
TGGCCCTGCGCCTGCTGGATCAGGGCGCTCTGCTGGTTGCGGACGATCTGGGGGAGGCGGCCGGGGTTGACGGACGGCTGGTCGCCCGTTTGCCGGCAGGACGGCAGGACTTCGCAGGGGTCTTGGAAGTCAGGGGCGTCGGTGTGCTCTCCGTGCCACATACGGGGGAGGCAATCGTTGCCTTGAATATCGACCTTGCCGCCGCCGTGGAACGACTGCCGGAACCGGCGGTGGCGTTTGTTGCCGGTATAGCCGTTCGCTCCCTGGCACTAAGCGCGTTCGAAGCCAGCGCATCGGCGAAAATCGTCGCGGCGCTGAAGTACGGGTTTGCTCGTGTCGTGGCGTAAGGTGGTGCTGATCACCGGGCTCTCGGGGGCGGGACAGTCCACCTGCTTGAAGATACTGGAGGATTTTGGATACGAGGCACTCGACAACCTGCCTCTGTTCCTGCTGTCGGCCGTACTGAACCAGGGCGAGCTGATGGAAAGCCCGCTGGCGGTTCGCATCGACACCCGTACACGCGATTTCACAGCAGACCGGCTGTCGGTGGAAATGCAGCAACTGAAATCGAATCCGGCGCTCGACGCGCGTTTGCTGTTCCTGCAAAGTGACGACGACGTGCTGATGCGCCGGTTCACCGAAACCCGCCGCCGCCATCCCCTTGCGGTTGATCGGCCGGTCAGTGATGGCATAGCGCGCGAACGCCAGATTCTCGGGCCGGTGGTTGATGCGGCCGATATGCTGCTCGACACCAGTGATCTGACGATCCACGACCTGAAGCGCCGGCTGGCGGGAGAGTTCGCGCTCGAGTCCACCCCCGGACTGCAGGTATCGGTCGTATCCTTCTCCTACCGTCTCGGATTGCCGCGCTCCGCCGATCTGGTGTTCGACGTGCGATTTCTGCGCAATCCGCACTACGAGCCGGAACTCAGGATGAAGACGGGACTCGACGCCGGGGTCGCGGCCTATGTTGCCGAGGATCCGGAGTTTGATGGGTTCCTGCAGCGGCTGACCGGCTTTATCCTGCCCTTGCTGCCCCGCTTCCGCAGCGAAGGGAAAAGCTACCTGACCATTGCCATCGGCTGTACCGGCGGGCAGCACAGGTCGGTGTTTGTCGCCGAACAACTTGCAAAGGTCTTGGCGACGCAGGGATCTCGCGTCATGATCGATCATCGCGACGCCAGGCGTTCGCAAACTCAGGATTTGTCATGATTGGTGTGGTTCTGGTTACGCACGGACGCCTCGGGGTCGAGTTCATCGCCGCCGTCGAGCATGTGGTCGGCAGGCAGGCGCAGATGAAGACGATTTCCATTGGGCCCGACGACAACATGGAAACGCGCCGGACGGAAATCCTGGACTGCGTGCGCGAGGTCGATGCGGGCGAGGGGGTGGTCGTTTGTACCGATATGTTCGGCGGCACGCCTTCCAATCTTGCCATCTCGATCATGGAGCACGCCAAGGTGGAGGTCGTGTCGGGCTTGAACCTGCCGATGCTGATCAAGCTGGCCTCGGCCCGCACAACCGAGTCGCTGAAGAACGCAGCGGTCCAAGCGCACGAGGCCGGCCGCAAGTACATCAATTTGGCCTGACGTGGCAGGGTTCGAGCCGATTGTGCGCACAGCGCGCATCATCAACACGCGCGGCCTGCACGCGCGCGCTGCGGCAAAGTTCTCCCGCGCGGCCAATCAGTTCGAGGCCGATGTTCAAGTGACGCATGGCGATTTGTCCGTGTCGGCGAAGTCGATCATGGGCCTGTTGATGTTGGGCGCGCCACGCGGAACCGAATTAACGCTGACCGCCGCCAACGGCGACGCCAAGGAAGCGCTTGAAGCGCTGGTCTGGTTGATTGAGGACGGGTTCGGGGAAGACTGATCTCTCTTGTCATACCGGGCAGCGGCCCGGTACTTCTTACCCCAGCTGTCACTCCCGCGCAGGCGGCAGTCCGGATTACGAATCCTGGATTCTCGCTTTCGCGGGAATGACGATCCAGATGCGGAGTGTTCATGTCGCTTGCCGAAGTACCCGAGATTTCCGTCACGTTGCCCGATGGCTCGGTACGCGCCTACGCCACCGGCGTCACGGGACAGCAGATCGCGGCGTCTATCGGCAACCGGCTGGCGGCGGCGGCCGTCGCGGCCAAGGTGGACGGCAGGGTCGTCGATTTGAGCCTGCCGATCGAGCGTGATGCCTCTGTCGCCATCGTGACCCGCGAAAGCGAGGAAGCGCTGGGGCTGATCCGCCACGACGCGGCGCATGTGATGGCGGAAGCGGTGCAGGCGCTGTACCCCGGCACGCAGGTGACCATCGGCCCGTCGATCGAAAACGGCTTCTACTATGACTTTGCGCGCGACGAGCCGTTCTCGCTCGACGATCTTGCAAAGATCGAGACGAAGATGCGCGAGATCGTGCAGCGCAACGCCGCCTTTACGCGCGAGGTCTGGGACCGCGACGCCGCCATCGAGTTCTTCAAGACCAAGGGCGAGAAGTACAAGGCGGAGATCATCGCCGACCTGCCTGTGACCGAGCCGATCAGCATCTACCGGCAGGGCGAGTGGCTGGACCTTTGCCGCGGCCCGCATATGCCCTCGACGGGCGGAGTGGGACAGGCATTCAAGCTGATGAAGCTGGCGGGCGCCTACTGGCGCGGCGACCACCGCAATGCCGTGCTACAGCGCATCTATGGCACCGCCTGGCGGACCCAAAAAGATCTCGACGCCCACCTGCACCAGCTGGAAGAAGCCGAAAAGCGCGACCACCGCAAGCTGGGCAAGGAGATGGACCTGTTCCATTTTCAGGAAGAAGCGGTTGGCAGCGTGTTCTGGCATTCACATGGCTGGACCATCTGGCGGGCGCTGGAAAACTATATTCGCCGCAGGATCGACGGCGAAGGGTACCGTGAGGTGAAGACTCCCCAACTCATCGACTCGTCGCTGTTCAAAGCGTCCGGCCATTGGGACTTCTATGGTGACAAGATGTTTCACGTGGAGGCGGACCACGGCGATAAGATACTGGGACTAAAACCCATGAACTGTCCCGGCCATGTGCAGATCTTCAACCATGGCATGAAAAGTTACAGGGACCTCCCGATCCGGATGTCGGAGTTTGGATCATGCCACCGGAACGAGCCGTCCGGTTCCCTTCACGGCCTGCTGAGGGTACGGGCGTTCGTTCAGGACGACGCGCATATTTTTTGCACCGAGAATCAGATTGAATCGGAAGCATCGGCCTACATCGCGCTTCAGCTTTCGGTATACCGGGATCTTGGATTCGACCAGATCGACGTAAAGCTTGCGCTTCGCCCCGACGAGCGGGCGGGCACGGACTAGACGTGGGACAAGGCGGAAGACTGGTTGCGCAACGCCCTTCGCAAGGCAGGTCTCTCGTTTGAGGAAGTTCCAAACGATGGCGCCTTCTACGGGCCCAAGGTCGAGTTTCACCTGACCGATGCTATTGGACGCTCCTGGCAGTGCGGTACCTTACAACTGGATTTTGTACTGCCAGAGCGGCTGGATGCGTTTTATATCGGGCAAGATGGGGTGAAGCATCATCCTGTGATGTTCCACCGCGCGTTGCTTGGGTCCATGGAGCGCTTCATCGGCATGATGATCGAGCACTATGCAGGAAAGCTGCCGCTGTGGCTGACGCCGGTGCAAGTGGTCGTGGCAACCATCACCGACGAAGCAGCGGCTTACGCCGAAGATGTATTGATTGCGCTCAAGACCGCGGGTGTTCGCGCCGAGATCGATTTGCGCAACGAGAAAATCAACTACAAGGTTCGCGAGCACAGCCTCGCGAAGATACCCGCGATGATGGTAGTGGGAAAACGAGAGGCGGAGACCCGGACCGTGGCAATGCGGCGCATGGATTCACAAGAGCAGCCGGTGCTGCCATTGACTGAAGCTGTCGCAATCCTGGCAAAAGAGGCGGCTCCGCCGGGCTGACAGGCGGAAACGGATAGACACAGCTTCATTGCTGATGCAAACAGGCTGCTACGGCCCACGCCACAAGGGAATGTCATGAAGAATATCGTTTTGGAAATCTACGCACTGGCAGTTTGCTTTGTTAGCCTGGCGGTGCTGGCCGCGACGCTGTCGATCGGGGGATACGCCGCCGTGTCGGTTTACTCGCCGCGCACCACGATCTATGCGGCGCAGATGCAGCCGTATTTGGATAATGACTCGTTCCGCAAGACGATCATGACTCCCGACGCAGGCGGCGGCGATGCCAACCTGAGCGACGCGGATGTGACGAAGCAGCGCGAAAAAGCCCTTGCCGATCTGCTGGAAACACAGAAAACCTCGGGCATCCAGCTGGCGCTCAGCCAGATTGGGCCGTTCGCAATCGCGCTGATCCTGTTCATGATCCACTGGGGCATGGGCGCCACGATCCGCCGCAGCCGCGCCGGCGAGATCTAATCAGCCGCCCGCCACGGTTCTGAAGAACGCCAGCATCCGTTTGGCGTCCGACGCGGACAGCGCCAGCAGGGGACAGGCGACGCCGGGTGTCACGTATTCGTCAACCAGGTTGCCGGCGGCATCGGCATCGACGTATCCCATCGACCATTCGCCGAACAGTTTCGCCGGCACGCTTTCCGTGGTCAGGACGGCGATGTCGGCATGCCGCCCGTCGTCCAGGAAGATGTCGAGCTGTTTGCGAACCCCGGTGCCGGGCCCTTCCAGGACCTGCAGGAACGAGTTCCGGTAATAAAACAATATCCCGGTCACGTTCAACGCCGCGTTGTTCGCCCGCCAGCCGGTCAACAGCGCATGGATCGAGGATGCCGCGAAATCCGGCGTCGCGCGGCTGACGTAGATTGCCTGTAGCAGCGTAGTGTCGTTCATGGCCGAACCATGAGGCGAACAGGTTAACATCCCGCTACCGTTTGCCCGCTACGGCGCTTGTAACGCCTTGTAGGCCCGACTAAGAAGAGCCATCCGCTCCGATCGCATCCAAAGGGTCCTTCCATGACAGCCGCCTACGCCCACAACAGCTTCACCGATTGCAAGGTCAAGGATCACGCCCTCGCAGGCTGGGGCCGCAAGGAGATTGCAATCGCGGAAACGGAGATGCCGGGCCTGATTGCCTTGCGCGAGGAGTATCGCGGCAAGGCACCGCTGA
>CALMVH010000285.1:1641-6795 GCA_937873165.1 uncultured Rhodospirillales bacterium | reverse complement strand
CGCCTTACCTCGCGTCCGTCGGCGCCGGTCTGGTGGGTGACCAGCACCTTGCCCAGCATCCGCTCGGCCTGGGCACGCACGTCGTCGATCGACTTCACGACCTTGACGCCGCCCGCCTTGCCGCGGCCGCCCGCATGGATCTGCGCCTTCACGACCCACACCGGTCCACCCAGATTGCTCGCGACCTCCGCCGCCTCGTCGGGCGTATAAGCAACGCCCCCCTTCGGCACCGCGACGCCGTATTTTTTCAGAAGGGCCTTGGCCTGGTACTCGTGGATATTCATGTGGTCGCCAAAGGTTATGCGTAAGCTGGCGCACCATAGCACCGGGCACGATGGTGGCAACCCCGGTGAAGTACGGCCGTCGGCTCGTGGCGGCTCGATCCGTATATACTATTCTTATCGGTGCCGTAATAAATAATGGCGCATAGGCCGGTCTATCAAATGATAAATAATCATAGCAAAGGTAAATGTCAGTAATAAGGAGGTAATCGTAAAAACCGTTAACTTACTCATGTCAAAATAGGCTTTCACCACGAGTAAAATAGGCGAGTGTAGTAGATAAATTGGATAGCTGAGTTCACCGAGGTAATTTGCCATGTAAGCCAATTTTTTCGGTATTGCGATTTCTCCAAACGTGGCGATTGCCGTCCATGGCACGGCAATTCCACATATCAATGCGGATAGCGAAGCTTCTTCCAACCGATATGTCAGGAAGATACATCCGAGCGCAAGTGTAATCACCCCGGTGTATGACAGTTTGCGCCCATAAGTGTAAAAACCTAACATCC
This sequence comes from uncultured Rhodospirillales bacterium, assembly GCA_937873165.1. Classification (GTDB taxonomy): domain Bacteria; phylum Pseudomonadota; class Alphaproteobacteria; order CALMVH01; family CALMVH01; genus CALMVH01. The sequence goes on along the minus strand of CALMVH010000285.1, from coordinate 6,005 downwards.
AGATCCAAGCCAAGGCAAAGGCAGATCGCCCCTTATCCAGCCAAGTAATGTCCCAGGTGCGGATGTGAACCTCAAAAAATATAAGCGAAATACAACCACCGGTGAACAAGATAGTTTTCGGGAATCTCTTTAGCGTCGGCACCGTTACGTAGTAAACCATCTCGCAGTTCAACGACCACGTCGGCCCGAACAATATGGGTGTCGGACATAAAATCCCGTTCATTAGAAAAAGCGTGCTCACGATCGCAAACCAGTCGGGCAAAGGCATGTGTACGATGGTTATAGGCGGCATGTCGGGGAGCAGCCGCCAGATGAGCAAGCTGAACAGCACTGAAAAGATCGACAGGGGGAGTATGCGCACCAAGCGACGGCGCATGTAGCCTTGTGGACTTTGCCGTAAGCTGTGAGCGATTGAAAAGCCAGAAATGAGAAAGAACCCGAGCACGGCCGGTACGCCGCCAACCCCAAACGTCTGCAAGTCAATACGTCGGTAGAGACAGACATGTGAAAGAACGATGCTTATCGCAAGTTCGAAGCGTATGAGCGACAAGAGGGCCCAGTATCTCTCGGCAGCGGCAGTTGCTCGCTTTACCGACATCTCGGCGCACGGTGCTTCATCTGTCGAGCGTTGCAAACAGGTTAAAGCGATCGCAGCCGAACGGGCACTTGCGGAACGACACGTCGACTTAACCCTGCGCTTATCCGGCTTTCAAGATTTTTTCAGCGACCGAAACCAGTTCCCGCACCGCAGCAACTGACTTATCGAACCCGGCCTGTTCCTCTGCCGTTAGGTCGATTTCGACGATTTTCTCCACTCCGCCTGCGCCGATTACGACCGGCACGCCGACATAAACGCCTTGTACCCCGTACTCACCGTTCAGTTCCGCCGCGCAGGGCAGGACGCGGCGCTTGTCCTTCAAGTAGCTTTCGGCCATGGCGATGGCGGCGGCGGCGGGTGCGTAGAAGGCCGAGCCGGTTTTCAGCAGCGACACAATCTCCGCCCCGCCATTGCGCGTACGGGTCACGATCTCGTCCAGCTGGACCTGGCTCATCCAGCCCTTGGCCACGAGGTCGGGCAGGGGAATGCCGGCAACGGTGGAATAACGCGTCAGCGGCACCATGGTGTCGCCGTGGCCGCCCAGCACAAAGGCGGTCACGTCCTCGACGGAGACCTTCATGGCGTCTGCCAGGAAATGCCGGAACCGCGCGCTGTCCAGCACACCGGCCATACCCACGACCTTGGCCGCAGGCAGCCCCGAAACCTCCCGCATCACCCAGACCATCACGTCCAGCGGATTGGTGATCACGATCACAAAAGCGTCCGGGGCGTGGGTCTTGATGGCTTCGCCTACTGTCTTGACGATGCCGGTGTTGATGCCGATCAGATCGTCGCGGCTCATCCCGGGCTTACGAGGGATACCGGCGGTCACGATCACGATGTCGGCCCCGGCAAGCGTCGCGTAGTCGCTGGAGCCGGACAGGGCGGAGTCAAAGCCTTGGACGGGGGCTGTCTGCGCAAGGTCCAGGGCCTTGCCCTGCGGAATGCCTTCGACGACGTCGATCAGCACGACGTCGCCCAGTTCCTTGGCTGCCACCATCAGTGCCAGCGTACCGCCGATCTGGCCTGCGCCAACCAAGGCAATCTTCTTCCGCGCCATCACACCCTCCGTTTATGCGAAAGGTGTTACTCCAACCGGCCGGCGCGGGCAACCGTCAGTAAGGCGAACGGCTAATCAAAATCCTTGTCGAACTGGGCAATCGTGGAACTGACGCCCGGAAACAATGCCGCGTGGCTGCGGTTCTGCCGGATGACGGTTTCGATGTTCCGGGGTGGAGCGCGGCGTTCCACGGCGCGAACAACCGGCCGCTGAACAGGTGTTTCCGCCGGCGTGTCGGACAGCAAAGCCTCGACACTTTTGTTGACCTCTTCAGCCAGCGCCTGCAGATAACGTTCCTTGTTCATTGCGTTCCTCCCTTGACTAAGGCGACGACTATGGAGAAGCCAGAGTTAAAAAGCAATGAAATCAGATCCTTAAAATACAAGTTTGAACTGCATAAATGAACAAGATGGATATGTATAGATGCCGTGGCGGCTTTTCCTACGCCTGCCTAGCCGAGTACGTTTGGCAGACGATCCCAGGGACGAGAGACAGGCGGTTGCGCAACATCTTCGGAAATAACTGCTCCAACAGTGGCCAGCGTTGCGTGGTACTCGCTGGCAGGGTCTGCTTCCAGACCAGCCCAGCCATAATGCCCCACAAAGATCGAAGACAGGCGGCACAGGTCGGCCGCGAACTCCGGATTGATCCGGGTTGTCAGCTTGTCCTGTTTGCCGTCCTGAAAAATGATGCCGAGGACATTGTCCTTTACGAGGAACGTCACCTTCCTGATGGCCCGTTCCTCATCCAGTACAACTAGGCCCAGAGAACCTTCGGCATTCTTCAGCAGAAAGCCGTTCATGACCTATATCAGCCCTTGAACGGATTCAGATTTTTTACAAACCGCTGGGTGAAGCCAACATCCCCGCCCTGCTTGTTCGTGCTTTCGGTACCCTGGGCGATGCCGGCTGCGCCAAAGGCATATCCGACTACTGCAACCGCAGCAGCGCCAACGGCTGCTACCGGAGCCACGCCGGTTGCAACAGCAAGAGTTCCCAAACTCGCTAAAGAAGCAATCTTCAAGATATTACCGATGCCTCTCGCCCCAGGATCGGTCGTAACAGTCTGCGCAACAGTGCCGGGCTTGCCGAATGTGCTCGTGAATGTTGACATAGTCGTCTCCTTGAAGGCTTATGAAAATATCGAAGATTTGTGTGAATATCACGTTCGCTCGCGTCGGATCAATGAAAATCAGCGTGCGAATGCCCCCGCGAACTCAAGCTGCCACTGCATTTCGGCTGCCGTCAGGGGGTAGTCCTCGCCGTTGCGGGCAACCAGCATATCGCGGCCTTGAAGCAGGGCCATGCGGGCCTGCAACAGCATCGCGGTGCGCATTGACAAGCCGGCGCGCCAAGTCAAGGCAGTGATCGCCTTTGCGTTGCGCGCGTCCAAAATAGCCGAAACGATCTCGAACGGCACTTTTGCCAGCAGCCCCAGCGCCGCGATCACGAAGTCGCGATCGTTCCACGACACGGCGTCGGCGATGGCGTCGTCGTCCAGCCCCTTGCGGCGCATGGTGGCGGCGGCGCGGTCTGCTGGATTGATCCGAGGCTCGACGGCGTCGATGTACGCCAGCCGCCGCCGCGTGACGGCGACGATCTCGCGGGAGGTCGCACCGTCGAAATCCGTCCGGGACTTCAGGACCTCCACAACGGCTTGGTCGACAAAATCGGCGAGCCGCAAGGCAAGGTGGCGCGGCAGCGCGGACCGGCCGGCAAGGGGTGCCTGCCATTCCGGCAGTTCGGCCGCGCGTTCGACCATCTGTTCCAGGGAAGGTTCGGCGATGACGGCGCCGCTGTTATCCAGCAGAAGCGATCCCGCGTGCACATCGCCGCTGTTGATGATCGCACCCGCTACCGGCTCCGACACGCGCCCGCGCTGTGCGATGGCTGCCAAGCTCCACGTCGTCGGATGCCGCGTGATCACGTCCAACAGGTCCTCGTCGGTCAGGTTGGCGCAGAATTGCAGCACGGGCACCGCCACGCTCTGCTCCACGTCGCGGGCAAGCCGCGCGACGACCGTGTTGGGCGCGAAGGCTACATCCTTCAAGGTGTTCGCCAGTGCCTCGCGGACCATCCGTACCTGGTCGTGCGCCAAGGTCTCCAGCGCTTGCACCGTCAGGCGGTACAGTTCGCCATGCTGCTCGGATGTCAGTTCGGGCAACAGCTTGACCAAACGGTCCAGCAGGACCAGACGCGCCCCGGGATCGGGTTCGCCGGCAACATTCGGTAACACTGCCGGAAGCAAGGCCTGCGGCTTGGACGGATCGCGGCCGGTGCGCCGCCCGAACAGCCGCAACAGGCTCACGCGCGGAATATCCCGGCGGTGCGCACCAGGATGCGTTCCAGTTCGCGCTTCAGGTGTTCATGCTCGCGGTTGGGATTGCGGCTGACCTCCATGGCGATCGCGATCAGGACGTGGCGCGGCAACAAATGCAGGTTGTCGATGACCGAGATCATCACGCGCGGGCCGAGGTCGGGCGAGCGGATCATCGACATGAACAGGCGCTCGAACGTGTCGCGGCTGAGATTGCAGGCATATCCCAGCCGCAGCAGCCTCAACACGAAATCGCGTGGTGCCTCGCGATACTGGCGCAGGCTTGCCAGCGTGTCGGACAGCACGTTCATGGCGCGATCCTGCTCCTCGCCCACGCGGCGGATCGCGATGTTGCCGATTTCATTGACGAACTCGGGATCGAACCGGTAA
>CALMVH010000285.1:0-1631 GCA_937873165.1 uncultured Rhodospirillales bacterium | reverse complement strand
CCTCGTGCTGCGAAATCTGGCCGATCATGGAGGCCAGCCCCGCGATCAGCTGGCGCTCGGATGCCTTCCACATCAGGCGCGACGAGGCCGCAAGTGCTGTGGAAACGAACGGATCGCGACTGGCGATCAATGTCAAAGCCACGGGATGCTGCATGGATCCAAGGTCGAGATCGGGATTAACCATCTCGACCACCCGCAGGGGGCGTTCGTCGCTGGTTGGCGCCAGCGCGGGCAGCCCAATCTTGTATTGCTGCTTCAGGCCGCGGACAGCGTCCAGCACCTCGTCATCCATCACGAGGGCGGAAAGATCGGTCATGGCACGATCCGGTCGAACAATCTGCGCTCCCTAAACCTGTTCGGCGATTCAGGGACCGCAAAAGTGTAAATATCGCTAAAATTCTTAACCCTGCGGTTAATTTAACCTTGGCTGGGAGATGTAGGCCGGGCTCTGCATTTCATACAAACGGCTGGCGGTGCGCCTGTAGGCCATGGCGTATTGGTTGCCGGACGCGCAGGTTTGATCGATACCGGCCGCGGCGCTGGCGATCAGCAGGCCCCGCGCCTCGTATAGCTGATCGACCAGCGTGATGAAGCGCACGGTTTCGTTGCGTTTTTCCGGTGTCAGAACCGGCACATGATCGACCATCACCACGTCGAACCGCGACGCGAGAGCCAGGTAGTCCGCAGCGCCCAACGCCGAACCGCACAAGGCTGGAAAGTCGAAGCGGCAGACACTGCGCGCGGCCAAGGGCACGCGCCAGGTTCGCCCGGCTACGTCCAGCACCTGCGCGCCGGGCGTGTCTGCCGCGCATAGCTGGGAAAACAGATCGTCCATGACCGCGCCGACGGTGGCATCGGGCGTTATCCACATCGCCCGGTTGGCCATGCGCATCATCCGGTGATCGGGCCCATCCGCCATCGCCAGGATATCCAGCCGCGCCTTCAACACGGCGATGAACGGCAGAAACAAAGCCCGCTGCAATCCGCCCCGGTACAGATCGTCGGGCGCCACGTTCGAGGTGGCGACAACGACCACCCCCTGGTCCAGCAAGCCGGTGAACAGGCGCGCCAGGATCATGGCGTCGGCGATGTCGTTTACCTGGAACTCATCGAAGCACAGCAGCCGGGCCTCGGCTGCCAGACCTGCAATCACCGGCGGCATAGGGTCGGCGCTCAGCATGCGGGCGCGGTGAAGCCTTGCATGCACGTCCAGCATGAAGGCATCGAAGTGAACCCGGCGCTTGGCCACGACGGGCGCATTCGCGAAGAACAAATCCATCAGCATGGATTTCCCGCGTCCCACGCCGCCATGGATGTAAACGCCGCGTGGCGAGCGCCGCCGAAGGCGCAGGCGGGGTGCCTTGCCAAGGCTGTCGCTCAACCCGTCCAGATGGGCCAGGACCGCTTCCTGACCGGCGTCCTCGGTAACCTGCCCTTCGCGCAGCCATTCACCGTAGACTTGCGACAATCGCATCCGGTGTTATCTCGGATGCTTCGCCAGCCACGCTTGCATGAAGCCGATCTCCTTTTCCTGCGCGGCGACGATGTTCTTGGCCAATGTGCGCAGTTCGGGATCCATGCCGTATTTCAGTTCGACGTTTGCCATGTCGACGGCGCCCTCGTGGTGAGGC
>CALMVH010000284.1 GCA_937873165.1 uncultured Rhodospirillales bacterium | reverse complement strand
CAGGGCCAAAGCCTCTTCCAGCCGGTCATACGCGATATGCCCAAGGCTTGGCAGCTTGGTGCCGGGTCCCACCGCGCCGATCACGAAGCGCGGTCGGCCGTCCACGAACTCTTCGGCAACCTCCCGGGCAAGTTCAGCGGCTATCTTGTTGATTACGAACGCCTTGTCCGAAAGCCCCTCGAACTCGCTCAACGTGATGGGGGATCCGCCGAATGTGTTTGTCTCCACCATGTCGGCACCCGCGGCGAAGTAGCCACGATGGATCTCGCGCACGATGTCGGGCCGGGACAGGTTCAGGACCTCCGTGCAATTCTCCTGGCCCCAGTAGTCGCGTTCGACATCCAGGTCCATGGCCTGAACCCGGCTGCCCGTTCCGCCGTCGCAAAGCAGTACCTGTTCCAACAAGACTTGAAGAAGATCAGGCATGTACAGCTGTTCCTACACCGGCCCGCACACCCAGCAGGTGGCAGATGCCCAAAGTCAGCTCGGCCCGGTTCAAGGTATAGAAATGAAGTTCGGAGATACCATCGGCGATCAACGCGCGGCACAGGTCGACCGCGATGGTCGTGGCGACCGACTGGCGCGTGACCGGATCGTCGTCGAGCCCGTCAAACTGGTCGGCGAACCAGCCCGGCATCGTCGCGCCGCAACTGGCCGCGAAGTCTTTCGTGCGCGCGAAGTTCGCGACCGGCAGGATGCCTGGCGCGATCGGCACGGTGATGCCCGCCGCCGCAGCCATGTCGCGAAACCGCCGAAATCGGTCAATGTCGAAAAAGAACTGCGTGATCGCGCGGCTTGCCCCGGCATCGACCTTGCGTTTCAGGTTTTCTACATCGGCTGCCGGCGTATCTGCTTGCGGATGGCCTTCCGGATATGCCGCGACGCTGATCTCGAACGGGTGGCGCGCCAGCAATCCCTGCACCAGATCGGCGGCATAGCCGTAGCCATCGGCCTCGGGAGCGTAGTGGCCGCCGAATCGCCCCGGGGGGTCCCCGCGCAAGGCGACGATGTGGCGAATGCCCGCATTCCAGTAGTCGTCGGCCACCTCGTGTATCTCCGCGCGGCTGGCCGCGACGCAGGTCAGATGCGCCGCGGCGGAGATGCCGGTCTTTTCCTGGATGGATGTCACGATCGTATGCGTCCGCTCGCGAGTCGACCCCCCTGCTCCATAGGTCACGGAAACAAAGGCCGGTCTCAGCGGCGCCAGGCGATCGCCAGCCTGCCACAGCTGGGCCTCCATCTTGTCCGTCTTGGGCGGAAAAAATTCGAAGCTGATCTTGAGGTTCTGGCTATCCGCGCCGCTGACACCGGGAAGTATGTCGGTTATCTGCATGTTTGGGCTATACCATCCCTCATCTCCTGCCGGATAGGTATTGTGAACGATAATTCCGCCCGCCTGAAGCGCAAGACCCGCCTCGTTCTCGATTTCGACCAGCTGGCGTGGCATCCATCCATTACGCCCCTGGCAACCGCATTGCAGCAAGCGCAGGCGCACGCGGTTCGTGACCCAACCGCAAATCCGATCCTTTCGACGGCCCTCGGCCTTGCCAAGGGGCTGGCAACCGGGCGGGTGAGCTACGCGGAACTGGAGACAGGCATCCAGCAGGCCTCGGCGGATGCCTTCATGGACCGGGCATCGAACCTGCGTGGGTACCTGGGCGAAACCGACGAGTTCGAGAACAAGGCCCGCCTGCGCGAGTTGTTCGCCGCCCTTGCTCAGGGCATGAGCTTCGAGTCGTTTCGCGATCTGGTGGAGTCGGAGCTGTTCGGCCTCGTGGTCACCGCCCATCCTACCTTTTCGACCAGTTCCGATCTGTTGCGCCTGATGAACCGGCTGGCGACCGAGTTCCTGACCGAGGACCAGCATACGGCGGCGCGTGAACAAGCCTTGGCTGCGATCCATCAACCCGACCCCAAGCTGACCCTCGATACCGAGCACGCGCTGTCCATCGAGGCGCTGACGAACATCCGCGATGCGGTGCAGACCGCGACCGTTGCGCTGCTGGAGGCGGCACGAGCGGCCTTTCCGGACCGTTGGAGAACGCTGCGCCCCCGCCCCATGACAACCGCAAGCTGGGTCGGCTACGATCTTGACGGGCGGTCCGATATCTCGTTCGCCGATATGCTGGCAAAGCGCGCGATCCTCCAGTCACGGCAGATTGCCCTAGTCGCTGGTGACCTGGACGCCATCAGTTCGAGCGCGTCACGCGGTGCTTCGTACC
>CALMVH010000283.1 GCA_937873165.1 uncultured Rhodospirillales bacterium | reverse complement strand
GTCGGCTTCGGCCTGCTGGGCCTCGCGGTCGAGGCGCGCGCGGGCGAGAGCTATCCGGGCCTCGTCGCCCGGGAGGTTGTGGAGCCCTCCGGCCTCGCCGCGACCGCGCCCGACATGCCGATCCCGCCCGGGCTGCCCCTGGCCTGCACCCCCGCGGCCTATGCCCACCCCGACGACAATACGGCCGCGCGCGGGTTTCTCGCTGCCCTGCTGACAAGGCTGCCGCACGGTCCGGTGATCTGGATCAGCACCGCTCCCGATCTCTACATGCCGGGATTGCAGCCCTTCGGCATCGGCCCGGCGGACCTTGTCCATGTCGAGGTGCGATCCAGCCGCGACGGGCTGTGGGCGATGGAGGAAGCGCTGCGCTGGCCGGGCCTGCGCGCGGTCGTGGCGGAACTGGAAAGCTTCGATCTTACCGCAACCCGTCGCCTGCAGCTGGCGGCGGAATGCGGCGGTGTGACCGGCTTCCTGCTGTCCTGGAAGATAGAGGGACTGACCTCAGGCGTCACGCGCTGGCACATTCGCCCGGTGCCGGGCGAGGCATGGCAGGTTGATCTGCTGCGCTGTAAAGGCGGACGCGCAGCGTCCGCAACTTGCAAAGCTTCCACGATCTGGCGGGGGCAATGATGCGCGACACGCGCTATCTGGCAGTCTACCTGCCACGCTTCGCCTGCGACTGGCTGGTGCGCCATCATCCTGGCCTGCGCGGACAGGTGCTGGTGACCATCGCCAAGGAACAGGGTGGACTTACGATCGTCTCCGCCAGCCGCCGGGCTATGCAGGCAGGCGTGACCGAGGGCATGCGCCTAGCAGATGCCCGCGCCGTCGAGCCTGCGCTAGAAGCCTGGGATGCCGATCCGGCCCGCGACACTAAGGCCTTGGAGGCGATGGCCGACTGGTGCGAGCGCTATACACCGCTGGTGAGCCTCGATCCGCCGCACGGCCTGTTCCTCGACATCACCGGCTGCGCGCATCTGTTCGGCGGCGAACAGGCGCTGGCATTGGGTCTGGCATCGTCGCTACGCCGCATCGGCTATGAAGCCTATGCCGGGGTGGCAAGCACGCCGGGCGCCGCCTGGGCCGCAGCACGATATCTTAGCGGGCCGGTCACGATCGTTCCCGAAGCTGAAACCCGTCCCGCCCTGGCGAAGCTGCCCGTTGCCGCGTTGCGCCTATTCGGCCAACACCGGACCACCTTGCAACGCCTGGGCCTGCGCCGGATCGGCGATCTCTATGCCATCCCGCGTTCAGCCCTCGGCAAGCGGTTCGGCGCGGGCGTGCTGCAACGCCTTGACCAAGCGCTGGGCGAACTGGACGAGCCGCTCAGCCCGCGCCGCCCGGCACCGCATTACGCGGTCCGGCAGGCTTTTGCGGAGGCGATCTCTAGCCCGGACAACATAGCCGCCATAACGCGCAGCCTTGTCGAACAAGTATGCGAGTTGCTTGGGCAGGACGGACGGGGCCTGCGCAGCGCCGATCTGGTGTGGTGGCATGTGGATGGGAACACCGGCCGACTGTCCATTGGCACCTCCGCGCCGGTCAACAAGCCGAAGCCCCTGCTGCGGCTGCTGGCCGAACGGTTAGATTGCCTCGATCCCGGCTTCGGCATCGAGGCGATGGCGCTGCACGCTACACGCACCGACCGCATGCCGGAACGCCAGGAAGACCTGGAGCAAGCCGGGGCACGCAAAACCGATCTCGCCGGGCTAGTGGACAGCCTGGCAAACAAGCTTGGACCGGATGCCGTGCGATGCCTGCTGCCGCAGCAAAGCTGGATACCAGAGCGCGCGGTCCTGCCCCGGTCGGGACGGCCACGCGGCGCGCCGAACAGCTGGCAATCCGATCGCCGCCGTCCCTTGCGCATGCTGCCGCACCCCCTGTTGGTCGAGGCGGTGGCGATGCTGCCCGACGAGCCGCCGTCTCTGCTGCGCTGGCGCGGACAGGTCCATCGCATCGTTCAAGCCGATGGCCCGGAGCGCATCGAGGGCGAGTGGTGGCGCGAGACCGTGCCCTACCGGGACTACTACCGTGTCGAGGACGAGCACGGGCATCGCTACTGGGTCTACCGCGCCGGGCCGTACCAGCCGGACTGCCCGCCGCAATGGTACCTGCATGGAATGTTTGCGTGACCCGGTACGCCGAACTGGCGGTGACCAGCAATTTCAGCTTCTTGCGCGGCGCCAGCCATGCCGAGGAACTGGTGCAACGCGCGGTGGAACTCGGCATCGCCGCCATCGCCGTGACCGACAGCAATACGTTGGCCGGCGTCGTCCGCGCCCATGTCGCGGCCTGTGGCAAGGAGATCCAGCTTATCGTCGGCAGCCGCTTGACCTTGCGCGCCGGCAACAGCCTGCTGTGCTGGCCGACCGATCGCGCCGCCTATGCCCGCCTGTCGCAGCTGCTGACGCTCGGCAACCGTCGCGCGCCGAAAGGCGAGTGCTGGCTGGACCTGCCCGACGTGCTGGCCCATGCCGAGGGGCAGCTGTTCGCGGCAATGCCCGGCCCGGTGCTGGACCCCAGCTTCGAGCCGTTCCTGTTGCGATGCCGCGCCGCGCTGGGCGAGCGCCTGTCGCTGGCCGCAGTGCACTACTATCGCGGCGACGACCGGCAGCGTCTGGCGGCTTTGGCCGACCTCTCAGCCCGCACGCGCGTCCCGTTGCTGGCGACCAACGACGTACACTACCATGTACCCCGCCGCCGTCCCTTGCAGGACGTGCTGACCTGCGTGCGGCTGGGCTGCACCATCGACCAGGCGGGCTGGCGGCTGCACGCCAATGCCGAGCGTCACCTGAAAGGGCCGGAGGAGATGGCGCGGCTGTTCCGCGACTACCCTGAGGCACTCGCGCGCGGGCTGGAAATATCGTCCCAGTGCCGCTTCCGCCTCGATGAACTCCGCTATGAGTACCCGCACGAGGTCACCGAGGGTGGACGCAGCCCGGCCGAGGAACTGGCCCGTCTCGCCTGGGAGGGCACGCGTAACCGCGAGTACTTTCCGAACGGCATCAGCGACAAGATCCGGCAAGGCATCAGCCACGAACTGGAGATGATCGGGCAGCTGAACTACGAGCCGTACTTCCTGACCGTGTACGACATCGTCCGCCATGCCCGGAGCCAGGGGATACTCTGCCAAGGGCGTGGCTCTGCGGCGAACTCCACCGTGTGCTACTGCCTCGGCATCACCTCCGTCAGCCCGGAACTGACCGAGTTGCTGTTCGAGCGCTTCATCTCCACCGCCCGCAACGAGCCGCCCGACATCGACGTGGACTTCGAGCACGAGCGCCGCGAGGAGGTGATGCAGTACATCTACGGCAAGTACGGGCGCGACCGTGCCGGCATCGTCGCGACCGTGATCCGCTACCGCTCGCGCAGCGCCATCGGCGATGTCGGCAAGGCGCTCGGCCTGTCGGCGGACACGATCAAACGCCTGTCGAACTCGATCTGGGGCTGGGGCGACGAGGCCATCGACGAGGCGCGCGCCCGCGAGCAGGGACTGAACCCAGACGACCCGACGCTGCGCCTGGCGCTCGACCTCGCCTCCGAACTGCACGGCTTCCCGCGCCACCTGTCGCAGCATGTGGGTGGCTTCGTGATGACGCGAGGCCCATTGGCCGAACTCTGCCCGATCATGAACGCCTTGATGGACAACCGCACCAACATCGAGTGGGACAAAGACGACATCGACGCGCTGGGCATCCTGAAGGTCGACGTGCTGGCGCTCGGCATGCTGACCTGCGTGCACCGCGCCTTCGACCTGATCCGGCGCTACCATGGCCGGACACTGACACTCGCGAGCCTGCCGAAGGAAGACCCGGCAGTGTACGAGATGCTGAGCCGCGCCGACAGCCTGGGCGTGTTCCAGGTGGAAAGCCGCGCCCAGATGACCATGCTGCCGCGCCTCAGGCCCAAGACCTTCTACGACCTAGTGATCGAGGTCGCGATCGTGCGCCCCGGCCCCATCCAGGGCGACATGGTGCATCCGTACCTCCGCCGCCGCGACGGGCTGGAGAAGCCCAGCCATCCGCCCGGCCTCGACGAGGTGCTGAAGCGGACGCTGGGCGTGCCGCTGTTCCAGGAACAGGCGATGAAGATCGCCATCGTCGGGGCGGGGTTCACCCCGTCCGAGGCCGACCAGCTGCGGCGCGCCATGGCGACATTCAAGAAGGTCGGCATCATCGACACGTTCCGCGAGAAGATGGTCACGGGCATGGTCGCGCGCGGCTTCCCCGAGGAGTTCGCGGTGCGCTGCTTCCGCCAAATCGAGGGCTTCGGCACCTACGGGTTTCCTGAAAGCCACGCCGCCAGCTTCGCGCTGCTGGTGTACGTCTCCGCCTGGATCAAGCGCCACTACCCGGCCGTGTTATGCGCCGCGCGGCGGCACAGCCCGCCCCTGGGCGTCTACGCCCCCCCGCCCCTCGTGCGCGACGCGCGCGAGCACGGGATCGAAGTGCGCGGCCCGGACGTGAACGCCTCGGACTGGGACTGCATGCTGGAACCGGCGCCCGGCGGCTTCGCCGTCCGCCTCGGCCTGCGGCAGGCGAAGGACCTGCGGGAGGGCACGGCGCGCACAGTGATCGCCCGGCGCGGCAACGGCTATCCCGACATGCACACGCTGTGGCGGCGCACGGGCCTGACCGGCACCGAACTGGAGCCGCTGGCCCATGCCGACGCCGTCCGGTCGTTGGACCTCGACCGGCGGCAGGCGCTGTGGACGGTCAAGGCGCTGGAGCCCTCGCCCCTGCCGCTGTTCGACAGCCTCGAAGGCGAGCGGGACGACAGCCACCTCCACCTGCCCCCGATGCGGCTGGGCGAGCACGTGGCTGAGGACTACGGCAGCCTCGCCTTGTCGCTCAAGGCGCACCCCATGCAGTTCCTGCGCGAGCACTGGCGCGATGAACGGCAGCCGAATCGGCGTTACCCGCTCGTGACAGCTGCCGACCTGCCCACCCTGAAGCACCACGCGCTGGTCTCCGTCGCGGGCATCGTGCTGGTGCGCCAGCGCCCCGACACCGCCAAGGGCGTTATGTTCCTGACCGTGGAGGATGAGGCCGGCGCGATCAACCTCGTGATCTTCCCCGACCTCTACGCCGCCAACCGCCGCACGGTCCTGACCGGTCGCGCCCTGCTGGTCGAGGGCCAGCTGGAGAAGGCCGACAAGCCGGGTGCCGAGATCATCCACGTAATCTGCCGCAGCCTGACCGACATCACTGGCCAGCTATCCGTGCTGACCGAAGCCGTAGACATGGACCTGAAACCCCGCAACTTGGCCGAGTTCGGTGGTGGAAAACTGGTCCCCATGCCAAGGAGTTTTCATTAATATTCTCAATCGCCCCGATAAACCTGACAAGCAGTTGCGCTACATAGTAACCTAGGCTCCGGACCCAATTGGATGATTGCCGGTCAGCGGCTTAGCTGATTCATTG
>CALMVH010000282.1 GCA_937873165.1 uncultured Rhodospirillales bacterium | reverse complement strand
GAGTAACGTAACGATGTTGGTACCATTAGGCCGGAGTCGTTAAAAACACCATGGCAAAAAGTCCTATCTGCCTAATATTTTTTCTTATGGTTAAAAATTAACCATGAAATGCTGGTCTATCGCTCAACCTGGGTCGTACCAAGGTTTGCAGTTAAGTGAAGTTCCGGTGCCGACACCAGGCAAGGACGAGGTTCTGATCAAGGTCGCCTGCTGCGCACTGATCCCGCTCGATGTGTTGATGCGCCAAGGGCGAGTGCCGTGGCTGGCGGACAAATGGCCGATGGTGCCCGGGCTGGAGTTCGGCGGCACGATTGTCGGCGTCGGTTCCGGGGTAGATACTGCCTGGGTCGGACGCAAGGTGGTCAGCGTTTCCACGCTTGGAGGCTGCGCCGAATACGCGGTGGCGCCCGTCCATCGCCTTGATCCGTTGCACGAGGCGCTTGGCTGGGCGGTCGGCGTCGCGTGGCGCACACCGACATTGACCGCGTGGTATGCGCTGACCGAGGCGGCGCGGCTGCGGCGTGGTCAGACCCTGCTGATCCATTCCGCGGCGGGTGCCGTCGGGATCATGGCGACGCAGATCGCCAAGGCGCAAGGGGCAAAGGTGATCGGCCTCGCGGGCAGCGGCGCGAAACTGGCCTATGCCAGCAGTTTCGGAGCAGACGCGCTGTTCGATTATTCCATGGAAAGCTGGACCGGCGAGGTCGCGCGTTATACCGGCGGCGCGGGCGTCAACGTGATCTTGGACGGAAATGGCGGCAGCCGCGCGGCCAAGAACTACGCGCTGATCGCGCCGAGCGGATGCATCATCAACATCGGTGCGACCGCCGGGTTTCCTCCTGCCGACGTCTCCATCCCCCTGCTGATCGCCAAGTCATTCTCGGTCGGCGGTTTCAACCTGAATGCGATGGATGAAAGCATACTGGCAGGGGAAGAAGCAGTGCTGGCGGCGTCGCTCGCCTCGGGGCGGCTTCGCTTTCCCCTGGCGGAAACGGTGGCGTTCAGCCAGGTCGCTGACCTGCACCGGCGTTTCGAGGAGCGGTCGCTGGCTGGCCGGTGCGTGATAAAGGTGGCGGATACGTTGTAGAGCAACCCCACGAACACTTTGCCAAAGGCCGGCTTTTCGCATAATATCTTGAAATCCATTGGTGAGGTTTTCAATGATGCGATTGATCGCACTCGCTGTTCTCGGGTCTTTGATGACGCCTGGCGCTTTCGCCATGAGCGAGGCGTCATCGCAGTACTCGGCGGGCGCGCCGCAGTCGCAGCTCACCGATCCGGACGAGAAAGACGATTTCCAGTCGCAATTGCCGAGCGGTCCCAATGCACCCAATGTGCGCGAGCAGGCTTTGCTGGGCGGCGATAATACCGGCCAACAGACCTATGGGTTCAATAGTCCGGATGCTTCGCTATCCTACGGGTTCGGCCAGAGCAGCCATTATCGCTCCCGCTGACCCGGAAAGCCGAGCGCTGCATGGACGAGCCAGATAAAGTCCGCACAGGTGTTGCGGACGCGCTGATCGTGATCGATATGCAGAAGGGTTTCTTGAGGCGGCAGCCCGATCTGGTGCGCGCCGTTTCCAATCTTACCAGCCAGTTCCCTGCCGAATCCACATATTGGCTGGTTTACCGCAATCATCCCGAAAGCCTGTTCGTTCGAAATCTGGGCTGGGGACAAATGATGTCGTCTCCTGAAATCGACATGGCCGATGGACTAACCCCGGACCCCGCCCGCACATTCCGGCACGAGAGCTATAGCCTGCCTTCCGCGCTGACCGAGCGGCTGAAGGGTTGCAAGACCGTGGGCATTTCCGGAACAGACACGGATGCCTGCGTGCAGGCTGCCGCTTTCGACCTTTGGCATGCGGGCATTCAACCCCTGCTGATCGAACCCTGTTGCGGCTCATCAGGCGGAGCCCAGTTCCACAAGTCGGCGCTCGACCTGATACGGCGGCAGTTCGGGACCCAAGCCATCGTGGACCGCATTGTCCATTTCAGCCACGCATCGCACTCCATCGGGGCCAAGACGAACGTGGGACCGGCGAAAATACATCCCTGATCTCAACGCGATGGCGTGTACCGGTTTACCAGACGTTCAGCGCGGCAACTTCTAATCATTGCGACCAAGGAACGCGCAATGACAGATATCCTGCTGATCGAAGATACGGCCATCCTTTCCGAGTTGTATACAAAAGCCCTGGAAAGCGCAGGGTACACGGTGACCCTTGCCGAAACCGGGCTGGACGGACGCCGTTGCTTGGAGACCACCCGCCCCGATCTGGTGCTGCTGGATCTTCACCTGCCCGACATGAACGGCATCGACCTCTTGCGATGGCTGAAGCAGACTGGCCGCATGACGTCGGTGGTGGTCATCACGGCCTACAGCTCGATCAACGTCGCGGTGGAGGCGATGCGCGAGGGGGCACTCGACTTCCTGGCAAAGCCGTTTCCGCTGGAACGCCTGCTGGTAACGGCACGCACCACGCTGGAACTGCGGCGGCTATCGAGCGAAGTCGCCCGCCTGAACGGCGAGAAACACCGGCGGTTTCATGGCTTCACCGGGTCGTCGCCCGTGATGCAGGCCCTTTACCGCAGTATCGAAACCGTTAGCTCCAGCCGCGCGCCCGTGTTCATCACCGGCCAGTCGGGCACGGGCAAGGAAGTGTGCGCCGAAGCGATCCATGCGTCGGGCGATCGGCGCGATAAGCCGTTCATCGCGCTGAACTGCGCGGCCATCCCGCGCGATCTTGTGGAAAGCGAGATATTCGGGCATGTGCGCGGCGCCTTCAGCGGCGCAACTGTTGACAGGGAAGGCGCTGCCCGGATGGCGGACGGCGGCACGTTGTTCCTGGACGAAATCTGCGAGATGGACCTTGCGCTGCAGGCAAAGCTGCTGCGCTTCCTGCAGGACCACGTGGTAACCCCCGTGGGATCAAACCGCAGCCACAAGGTCAATATCAGGATCATCGCCGCAACCAATCGTACTCCCGCCCACGAGGTGTCGGCGGGACGGTTTCGGGAAGACCTCTACTACCGCCTGCATGTTCTGCCCTTGTGCCTGCCGCCGCTGGCGCAGCGCGGGACGGATGTGGTCGAGATCGCAACCGCGTTCCTGAAGGATTATGCCCGCGAGGAACGCAAGGGCTTTGTGCGGTTTTCCGAGGAATCAGAGCACGCCCTTTCATCTTACGCCTGGCCTGGAAACGTGCGCGAACTGCAGAATGTCGTGCGCAGGCTGGTCGCCCTGCATGACGGGGTCTATGCAACGACTGACATGCTGCCGCCGGAGATCGGCGCAAGCGAACGCGCGCCCGTGCTGGTGTGGTCGAACGACGGTCCGCTTCGCAACGAACAGATCCGTCCGCTATGGCAGGTCGAAAAAGATGCGATCGAAGGCGCGATCACCCTGTGCGAGGGCAACATCCATCGCGCCGCGGCCCTGCTGGAAGTCAGCCCGTCGACGATCTATCGCAAGCGCATGAGCTGGAGCGACAGCCAGACCGCCGACGCGGTGACGGCCGCGCTGATCTAGCCCCTACGCGCCTCGAACCGCTGAACGCATGCCGCCATCCCCCGGCCAGTCCGCCGCTTGCCTGCGGTTTCCATCCCGGGACGAGGCCAGGAGATCTTCTATAAGCCGGGTGAGGCAAACGGCGTGGTCGAAGCCTGTCACGGT
>CALMVH010000281.1:2150-4019 GCA_937873165.1 uncultured Rhodospirillales bacterium | reverse complement strand
ATGCTGTAGTTGGCCTCCTGCTGGAAATGGAACAGCGCCAACGGAGCGGTCACCAGCGTCGCAATCAAGGTCGTGAGACCAATTTTGAAGAAGTCCATGCCCACCTGGCGCACAGGCGACGCGTGACGATACCCGGCGGCAATCCGGTGCCGGAAGGCTTCATAGAACGCGATCAGCGCGATGACCGCACCAAAGGACATCTGGAAACTGACTGAAACAGCCGACTCGGGCAGTATGATGATGACAGCCATGGCGGCAACCGCTGCCAGTCGCAGACTGAACGATTGTCGATCAAACAGGATCGCGAGCATTGCCATGGAAGTCATCAGGACCGACCGCAACGCAGGCACGGGAGCGGCGGCAAGGCCGGTATAGGCAATCGCCGCGACAATACCGGCGCAAGCGGCCATCTTGCGTACCGGCAAGCGCAAGGCCGCGCCGGGAAACAGCGCCAGTGCCAGACGAGTCGCGGCAAAAATCAACACGGCAACCAAGCCCACCTTCATGCCCGAGATCGCCAGCAGATGCGCCAAGCCGCTGTTGCGCATGTCGGTTGCGGTTTGTTCGTCGATCAAGCCTCGCCCACCGGTCAGGTAGGCGGTTGCGATGGCGGCCTCGGGCGTGCGGCCCAGCGCGGCTTCTATCCGGCTGGCGATGAACAGCCGCAGCCGTGGCAGCCAGGCCCGGCTGTCGGATGCCGCCCGTAGGATGTGCGGATATCCCACCGCATATCCGACTCCGCCGATACCGTCGAAAAAGGCGTCCCGCCGGAAATCGTGGGCACCGGGTTGCGCCGGTCCTGGCGAGGGCATCACAACAGCCCTGATGGTAATCGTACTGCCTGCTTCGGGCACGGGCGCATATCGCGTCAGGCGCAGGCGGATACGCCCGGGCGTCGCCGCCGGCGGCAGACCGTCAATCGTTACCTGGTCCAGAACAACCCGGGGACCGCGGTCCGCCAAATCCACTTCGCGCACGCGCCCTGCCACCGTAACGGCCCCCGTCGCGGTTCTCAGCAAAGGGGCTTCGACCCGGACGGTTCTTTCCTTGGCGGCACAAAAGCCGCAGGCTACCAGCAGTATTGCGGTAGCCATCAGTCTTGAACTCGTTGCCGCGCCCGATATCCGTGCGCCTGACCAGACCAGCGTCGCTACCGTAACCGCTTCCCACGCCTGGTAGCGGAAGGGTTCGAACGGCAGGCTGAAATACATCACGGTACCGACCGCAAGGAAGACAGGCGACCACAGGAACCATCGGCTGCGGTCGGCCATGAACGAGGCCGCCATCCACAAGGCAGCGCGGCGCGTCAGGGTCGTGTTGTCGGCGCGCCCCATCTCCGCTAAGACAAATCTATGTCAGTCATCGTCCGCTTTGCTCCCTCGCCCACGGGTTTCCTCCATATCGGCGGCGCCCGCACCGCTCTGTTTAACTGGCTTTTTGCCCGGCATCACGGCGGAAAATTCCTGCTGCGAGTCGAGGATACCGATCGTACGCGCTCGACGGATGCGGCGGTTGAAGCGATCTACGACGGCTTGCGGTGGCTGGGCCTCGATTGGGACGGCGACGCCGTGTCACAGTTTACCCGCATGGACCGGCACGCCGGGGCCGCACATGCTTTGGTCGAGGAAGGCAAGGCTTACTATTGTTTCGCCTCGATCGAGGAGCTGGAAGCCATGCGCGAGGCGCAGAAAGCGGCTGGCCGACCCATGCGTTACGATGGCCGCTGGCGCGATCGCGATCCGTCCGAGGCACCCGCTGGGGTAAAACCCGTGCTGCGGTTGAAGGCGCCGACAGAGGGTGAAACAAGCTTTACCGACATGGTGCGGGGGGAATCGACCGTTGCCAATTCACAGATGGACGACATGGTGC
>CALMVH010000281.1:0-2140 GCA_937873165.1 uncultured Rhodospirillales bacterium | reverse complement strand
ACGCCGACCTATATGCTGTCGGTCGTGATCGACGACCATGATTTCGCGGTCACCCATATCATCCGGGGCGACGATCATTTCACCAACACGTTCCGCCAGATCCAGCTTTACAAGGCGTTCGGCTGGACTCCGCCGGCCTTTGCGCATGTGCCGATGATCTTGGGGCCGGATGGCGCGAAATTGTCGAAGCGGCACGGCGCGCCTGCCGTCGACGCGTACCGCGACATGGGGTATTTGCCCGAAGCGATGCGCAACTATCTGCTGCGCCTGGGCTGGAGCCACGGCGACGACGAGATTATCGATACGGACCAGGCCATCAAATGGTTCGACATCGGCGGCATCGGCAGTTCGCCCGCGCGCTTCGACTTCACCAAGCTCGGGAACCTCAACGCGCATTATCTGCGTGAAGCGGGCGACGAGCGTCTGCTGGATCTGATCGCCCCCATCCTGGTCGAAACACAAGGAAAACTCGACGAGGTTGCTCTGCAACGATTGCGTCACGGCATGCCCGGTCTGAAAGGGCGGGCCAAGACAATCAACGAACTGGCCTCATCCGCAGGATTCTACGTCGGCCGCCCCGTGCCGGACGACAAGGCGAATGCGATGCTGCGAGACTCGGCTGGTATACGAGAAAAATTGAAGGCGGCGCTGGCGGGCCTGCAACCCTTCACGGCAGCGGCACTCGAGGAGGCGGCGCGCTCCCTCGCAGAAAGTGATGGCCTAAAGCTGGGCGCGGTGGCGCAGCCGCTGCGCGCCGCCCTGACCGGCAGCACCGTATCGCCGCCAATCTTCGAGGCTGCCGAGATCCTGGGCCGCGACGAGACGCTGCTGCGGCTGTCCCTCGGTGCCACGACAGCAGATGCGCCTCCTGCCAGCTGATGATCTGGATAACCTGTTGGTAACCGCCTATCTCCGATAACGGCGCCAACCATGGCGGAGGACCCAAGATGAGCGATGCAAGCAAGCAGACTGTTACGCTTAATGATAGCGACTGCAATGAGCTCGAGATGTGTGTAATATCCGGCAGCGTCGGGCCTAACGTCATCGATATCCGCAAGCTGTACGGCGATACCGGGTGCTTCACCTACGATCCGGGGTTTACCTCGACCGCTAGTTGCGAGTCGAAGATTACCTATATAGATGGTGAAGAAGGCATCCTGCTGTATCGCGGCTACCCGATCGAGCAACTGGCCGAGAGCAGCGACTTCTTGGAGGTCGCCTATTTGCTGAACTACGGCGAACTGCCGACGGAAGACGAACAAAAGGCATTCGTTCACGACATCAAGCATCATACGCTGGTTCACGAGCAGTTGAGGTCGTTTTTCAATGGCTTCCGCCGCGATGCTCACCCAATGGCGATCATGTGCGGGGTTGTGGGCGCGCTGTCTGCCTTTTATCACGACTCGACCGACATCACGTCGCCCGAGCAACGCCGCGTCGCATCACACCGCATGATCGCGAAAATGCCGACCATTGCCGCGATGGCGTACAAGTACTCCGTCGGGCAGCCCTTCGTGTACCCGGACAACAGTCTCGGTTTCTCGGAAAACTTCCTCCACATGATGTTCAGCGTGCCGGCGGAGCCCTACAAGGTGAACCCGATCCTGGCGCGGGCGATGGATCGCATCCTGATCCTCCATGCCGATCACGAACAGAACGCTTCCACCTCGACAGTCCGGCTGGCGGGCTCGTCGGGCGCGAACCCGTTCGCCTGCATCGCGGCGGGCATCGCCTCTCTATGGGGTCCGGCGCATGGCGGCGCCAACGAGGCCGTGCTGAAGATGCTGACGGAAATCGGCCACAAGGATCGCATTCCCGAATTCATCGCGCGCGCCAAGGACAAGAACGACGGGTTCCGCCTCATGGGATTCGGACATCGCGTTTACAAGAACTTCGATCCCCGCGCCGGCATCATGCGGCAGACCTGCCATGAAGTCCTCGGTCAGCTGGGAATCAAAAACGATCCTTTGCTGGATTTGGCAGTGGAACTGGAAAAGATTGCGTTGCAGGATGAATACTTTATTGAAAAGAAACTCTATCCCAATGTTGACTTCTACTCGGGCATTATACTAAAGGCTATGGGGTTCCCCATGGCGACGTTTACCGTGTTGTTTGCCATCGCGCGAACCGTGGGATGGGT
>CALMVH010000280.1:571-10497 GCA_937873165.1 uncultured Rhodospirillales bacterium | reverse complement strand
CCCCGGCGCGTGCGCCGCTGTCGACCTCCGCTACCTTCACCCACTCGTTCAAAGTGTGCAAAGCACATCCGATCTTCGCCGATATCGACACCATCGCCGCCCATCGCGACGCATGATCTTTCTCATGATCCAGAACCATCCGCACCGCGCGGGCCCGGATCTCGGGCGAGTACCTGTTCATCGTCTTGCCTGTCATCGCCTCTTCCTCTCACGAGTTAAGGCCTCCGACAAACCCGATGCGACTCACTTTCATCAGCAGGGCCGAACGTACCTCGTCCCCGTCATATCCCTTGTCGGCCGGCATGTGGCGTGGGCAGTTCGATCAGGTCTTCGGCTGCTTTGTAGTCGAAGGCTTCATCTCCGGTCAGGGCAAAGCAAGAGGGCATCCCTGACCGTCCGTCCGGGCATGGATTTGCTTGTAAAGCCGTTACGGCTTCGACCAAAACCCTGATGATGAGTTCCCCCTTTTGCGCCGACGGCTGGCTGTGGCCGCGAACCGTCGTGCTGTCGATCATGCGGTGCCAGTCGTCCATCGGGCCCAGGTCGACTATGATTGCAGCATCGCGTCCCAGACACCCTGCTCGGCCCAGCGCCGGAACCGCACATATACCGAGTTCCAGCGGCTATAGCGCTCATGCACATCTCGTCATGAACAACCCCCCGAAGAACACACAGCATTTCATTAAGGAAACGGCGGTTGTCATGAGCAGGACGCACAGAACGGCCTTGCTCCGGCGGCAACAACGGCGAGATCACCGCCTGTCCCTCGTCGCTCAAATCTCCACAGTCCAAATTGCCCTCCTCTGAAAGGCAGCTCTAAAGCACATTTCACACCAAAGCGACATCCACTCCGTCAATAGAATCTAGCTTGCGCTGGACATTAGGCCAAACCATGCTCATGCGGCAGACATGCGCCAACACTACTGCGAATACGAAGCAATTCAGGACCTTGCCAAAGAAGAGGTAGCGGACTTCGAAGTGCAAGACCGTAAAATTGACGATGCACGAGCCGAACCATCCGACAAGAAAAAATAGCCCGAGCGCCTGGAAGAATGGAAACCTCCTGAACGCGACGCAGCCTGCAAGACCGAGCAGGCCGAAGATAGCGAACAATGCGTTCTCAAGATAAAGATACGTAAACCCCATATTTTGGTCTGGAACAGACAGTGGTTCCGAAAAGAAGTACCTGATAAAATAGTGAGACTTCATCGACAAGACGCGAAATGGACGAGTCAGCAACGTATGGATGACCGCGCGTTTGTTATCCGTCCAGTTCTGGCGCTGTGCCGACGTCGTGTCGCTGAGTGTCTTCATACGCGCATCATCGTGCGCGTTCTGCATGCGCATGCGATCACAAGTCTTGCCGTCTGCTTGGCAGAGGACCCCCATGCCGCCTGTGTCAAACATATCGGGCGGACTCTGGACCCGCCAAGGCAGGCGATAAAAGTATTCATTATGCACAAACTCGCCATCGTTCCACCGAGCGTAGACGTTTACGGCAACCAACAGCAGCAGCGTCGAGATCAATACCGGACCAACCCGCAATCGACCTGTGCCGCGTCGCCCGCGGTATAAAATCCAGACCACGAAGGCATACAGGGTTGCGGCAGTAAAAGTTACTTCAACTATGAGCAAGAACTGCGACCGTAAAAAGCCGACGAACATCAGGCCCAGTGCGGCGCAGGTGGTCAGACAAAGCTTGTTTCCCGCCCAACTGGCGCAAAATAAGATCATCAGGGGCATAAACAGCGCTATGCCAATAGTTTCCGAATAGACAATACCTTCATTCAGCAGGTAATCGTTAAAAAGGTGGGTTGCCAGAACCAGCAATAAGAGAAAAGGAAATAGAATGCTCCCCGAAAGCCGGACAAGGGCTGCACCGCACAGTCCGAGGGACAACGACCACACGGCTGCAGTAATCAGGAACATATTGCGCACAAAATGATTGTGCGATAGCCCCAAGGCGAAGGCCTCCATCACTGGAAAACCCGGAGCCCAGATCTTTATGTAAACATCTTTCCGAGGATCTTTGCCTGATAAAAGAATGTCGGCTTCCTTGATGTAGCTTGACGGATCACATTCGCCAAAGCGGGTTACGACGTCCCCAGCGCTGGACGCTGTAGTTATTGGCGGTACGAGATAAGCAACAACGATCCCTTTATGAGCGTACTCGTCAGCAAGAGTTATCGCAAAGCTCAGGATTGAAATGGCTAGGAAGATGATCCAGAGGGTGACTCGTGCCGTTCTTGCTGGTGGATAAGCAACTTCGTTAAGACTTTCCGTCATCCAGGAGGCTCAGCATTAGGTATCCGGTCCTCGAAGTTGACTCGTTCTATCTCTATCACCAGCGGCATCTTTCTGACGTGGGTGTAAATCATACCTATATACTCGCCAAGCAGGCCCATGAACAGCATCTGCACGGCGGCAAGAAAGAACATGCCGATCAGGATTGGCGCAATGCCGAGGTCGAAGGAGTTCCAGAAGAGGAGCTTGGCGATCAGGAAGCCGAAGGCAAGCAGCAGGCTGAGGGCCGACAGCAGAAATCCAATCATCGTCATTATGCGCAATGGCACCTTCGAGTGCTTGATAATACCCAGTAGTGCGATGTCATATAGTGTATAGAAGTTGTTTTTCGTAACGCCGCGCTTGCGGCGCGGTTGTAGGAACTCGATCGTGGCCAAAGGGAACCCGACCTCACGAATCAAGCCGCGAAAGTAGGGGTACGGGTCGTCAATCTTGCGCAGTATGTCGACCACTGATCGATCGTACAGGCCGACGCCAGTCGCGTTCTGCACCAGCGGAACTTCCGATATCCGAGTCAGAAAACTGTAATAGGTCTTTCGAAAGCGAAACATCAAAGGCGACTCCTCGCTCTTCGGCTTCACTGCCATAACGATCTTGTAGCCTTCTTCCCACTTTCTGATGAAGTCGAAAATCAGTTCGGGTGGGTCCTGTAGATCGGAGGCTATCCATATACAAGCATCGCCCCGCGACTGCAAAATCGCGTGATGAGGTGAGCGGATGTGTCCGAAGTTCCGCGAGTTTATGATGAGCTTGAGGTGCCAGTCGGTTGCCGCAAGGCTGCGCAGTTTTGCAACCGTGCCATCGGTTGAGGAATTGTCTATTACTATATGTTCATAGTCGTAAGTCGTGTTCTGCATTACAGTGCGAATACGTGTTACAAGCTCCTCGACATTTCCTTCCTCATTATAGCAGGGGGTCACAATACTGATTAATCTAGACATTCTTGAACACCAGCCTTCGATTTAAAAGAAAGCTTAGAAGGGCGACCCCGGGTAAAGCCAGCACGCCGGCGACAGAAGGAGTTAGCCCAGAGCCGACAAGCACCTTAACGATGAGGAAGTTGACGACGTAAAGCAAGGCATAGACCAAGGCAAATCGCCAAATCAGCATGTTATTGTGTGATTGAAATACTAGTGTCCCGGTTGTTTTAAAATTCAGGAGCACGCCGGCAATTGTTGCGAACAGAAGCGCTAAGCCGTATCCAACCCCAGCGTGCAAAAGCACGACATAGCACCCATATCCAAACAGAGAATTGAGAACACCTACCGTTAGGAATCGAATAAATTGGTGGGATGCAAAGGGACTAAGCCTCCGAACTAGATTCATAAATCGAGACATTCCTTGAGTTTAACCTCAATCTCCGTGCGGCTTATCCCGTGATAAGATAGGAGGTAATCGTAGTTCCCGCAGACCTCGGAAAACTTGCGGGTTCCGAAACGGGTGACACGTCCGGCTTCACTCCCGAGAGCTTGGGTAACGAGATCGCCAAAACCGCCATTGACTGAATGCTCCTCAAGGACAAACAGCTTTGACACGCTGCTGCCAATGTGCTGGATTTGTGCCGTCCGACATGGTTCTAACATCGGAGCGCTCCACACGGGAATGCCAGAGAACACGTCTGAAATTTTTGTCGCGGGAGCAACCATTGAGCCGGTCGCGAGCAGCGCCAAGTCGGCTCGACCGGCGCGTACCTGCAGCACAGATCCTGCGGGAGCCGTTGGCAAGGTGCTATGAACGTCACCCAAATCCGCCTTACCGAATCGCAGGTAACTTGGTCGTGCGCTGGCAAGTAAGTGGTTCCAGCAATATTCTAACTCGAATCGATCTGCTGGCGAAACTATGTTCAAATTCGGCATTACCCTCAACGCGGCCAAGTCCTCAGTGCATTGGTGACTTACACCCAACTGACCGTAAACAAGGCCGGCCCCATCTCCAACCAAGATAACCGGCAGAACCTCGTAGCAAATGTCAATTTTGATCTGTTCTAATACGCGCATCGGCACAAAGGCGCTGAGGCCGTAAACGACAGGACGGAAGCCTGCTTTTGCAAGGCCCGCAGCAACGCCAACCATGTTCTGTTCGGCTATGCCACAATTGATATATTGATCTGGACAAGTTTGCCGGAACTCGTCGAACAATGCGTAGCCATGATCGCCGGTTAGTAAAAGCACACGGTCGTCACTCTTCGCAGCCTGGGTCAGTATCCTTGAGAAGGTCGGTCTCATACGCGTGACAGCTCAGCTAGAGCGGCATTGTAGGTCGCTTCGGTTAGCCGGGTGTAATGCCACAGGTTGTTTGCTTCCATGAAGCTGATACCGTAACCCTTAATGGTTCTGGCAACTATGCATTTAGGACGGCCGTCCCTGCGTTCCTTTAAATTTCGAAACGCTTTGTCCAACGCCACCTGATCATGTCCATCTACCGACATAGTATCAAATTGAAAAGCGTCTAACTTTTTCTGGAGGTTGCCGAGATCAAGAACATCCTTCGTTTGGCCCATGGCTTGAAACTTGTTCTCATCAATAATAAGAATCAAGTTGTCCAATCTAAACTGAGCAGAAAATAGAAGTGCCTCCCACATAGAACCTTCATTCATCTCTCCATCGCCGACCACGCAGTAACAACGCTGCCCAGTGTTCTTCCGTTTTGCAGCAAGGGCGAGCCCGGCCGCTACCGGCAAGCCGTGACCTAAGGATCCAGACGTCACTTCTAGGCCTGGAACGTGTGCGTCCGATAAGCCTTTCAGCTTCGTTCCATTCGAAAAGTAAGTGTCCAAGTCTTCTTCCGTAAGCCATCCCAGTTGGTAGAGACAGGCATACTGAGCCATCACGCCGTGGCCTTTACTTAGCACAACATAATCGCGCCCTTGGGCATTAGGCGTGCCATTAGCCAAGTTCACGTGGTCGCGGTACAGAACAGCAAGAATTTCCACGATTGAGAACGCACAGCCAATATGTACCGTTGAACCGGTATAGGCCATTCGCAGCACGGTTGCCCGTATATGGCTAGGGTCGAAAGAGGAATTGGTTGGCAAAGCACGATCGTGATCCATGCGCTTTAGTACAACTCCGACCGGTGCCATGCAATCATTCGCCTCAGCCCTTCGTCGAGTTCAATCCGCTCTTGCAGCGACAGCGCGTTCCTTGCGCGGCCGGTTGCGGGCACATACCGATCTGGGGTATGACCGGGCACCGGCGCCTGCCCATACGTCACGGATGCATCGGTGCCGCCTAGCGCGGCAACACGCTCGGCAAGATGACCTATGCTGACGGCCCTCTCGCTACCGACATTGTACGCTGTGCCCCTTTCACCGCTAAGAAGAATGGTCCAAAGCCAGGCCGCCATGTCGGCGGCGTAAAGGTAAGCCCTCATCGTCGTACCGTCACCAAGTATGCGGATCGACTGTTTGGCAAGAATGTTTTGCACGAAATTTCCAACCGCGTAGCCGGAGTCGAGCGGCAGGTATGGGCCTGTTACGGCGAAAAGCCGCGCAATAGTGCAATCCATGCAGTACTGGTCGGCCTGAATGCTTGTCAGCCACTCGGCGATTCGCTTGCCTTGCCCGTATGCGTCGCGAGGCGAGGTTGTCGGCGGCGCACCAGTGAAATCTTCCACCAAGTGCGACAGTTCGGGCGGCTGCTTGCCGTAGATAGCACCGGAGCTGATCAGCATGAACCGGGACACGGCGCGATCGGCCGCGAACGCCAAAACGCGCTTTGTACCTTCAACAATAACCTCGTACGTGTGCAGCGGGTCGGCCAAGTTGGTCATGTCGGTCGCGGCGTGAATCACGTGCGAACAGGCATTCTTCGGAAAAACAAAATCGCGTACATCGCCTTCAACCAACGAAAGGCCCGGCCAAGCTGCAAGGCTAGGGAAGGAGCCACAGAATCGGTCTGCACTACGAGTGAGTACCATCGCCGTAACGCCAAGCCCGTGACAGGCATAAGCAGCCATCAGAGTTTCACGCAGCCACTTTCCAACAAATCCGGTACCACAGGTAATAAATATCCGTGCTCCAGCCAGTTCCGGCCAGATAGGCCCAGTATGTGCCAACACATGTTCTAAGTCATCTAGCAGAAGCTGAGGCATAACTACGCTTAATTAAAAAACTCCTCGATACTGCAGGCGACGTATTCAAGCATATCAAGTGTCAGTCCAGGGTAAACCCCGATCCAAAACGTGTTGTGCATGATCATATCAGTGTTAGTGAGCTCTCCTGAGATGCGGTAGTTACGGTCGGCCATATACGGCTGACGTGTTAAGTTTCCACCAAACAAAAGGCGCGTGCCGATCTTTCTCGCGTCAAGAAAACGTAGAAGCTCAGTCCTGTCGCGCTTGCTTCCGGGGCGTAGGGTGATTGCGAATCCGAACCAGGATGGGTTCGACCTGAGCGTGGCCTCGGGCAGAATCAGGTAATCCTCTGCACGCGCTAGCCGCTGCTTCATCCAATCAAAGTTCCGTCGCCGCGCGGCGATAAAACCTTCGAGGCGATCCATCTGGGCTAACGCGCAGGCGGCTTGCATGTCTGTAATCTTCAGATTATAGCCTAAATGTGAATATGTGTACTTGTGGTCGTATCCTTGCGGTAACTCACCTAGTTTCCAGCCAAAGCGCTTGTTGCAGGTATTGTCGTGCCCGGGCGGGCAGTAACAGTCCCGTCCCCAGTCGCGGAACGACTCTGTCACCAGTTTTAGAAGCGAGTTCGCCATGAAAACAGCTCCTCCTTCACCCATCGTAATGTGGTGGGCGGGGTAAAAACTAAGCGTTGCTATGTCGCCGAATGTCCCGACTTTCCGGTCGTCATACGTCGCGCCGAGTGCGTCGCAGCAATCCTCAATCACCCACAGGTTATGCCGACGCGCAATATCCATCACTGTCCCGAGGTCGAAAGGGTTACCTAACGTATGTGCCAACATGATAGCGCGCGTTTTTGGCGTTATCGCCGCTTCAATCTTGTTCGAATCGATGTTGTAGGTCGGGATATCGACATCCACGAACACGGGAACTGCACCAAATTGCAAGATGGGGTTTACTGTTGTTGGAAAACCAGCGGCGACGCTGATAACCTCGTCACCCGGCTTCAGCGTGCGCTCACCGAGCCGGGGTGAGGTTAGGGTGGTAAGGGCAAGAAGATTAGCGGAGGAACCCGAATTAACAGTTAGGACATACTTACGCTCAAGAAATTCAGCTAAACGCTTCTCGAAAGCTTCGTTGAACCGTCCCGTGGTCAACCATCCATCCAGCGAAGCATCTACCATCATGCGCATTTCAGGGCCGCCGATTACCTTGCCTGATGCCGGAATCGCAGTTCGACCGGGTTCAAAGTCATCAGGTGCACTGGCTTCCTCTGCATAGCGTAGAACCAACTTGAGAATTTCCTCGCGAAGTGCTTGTGGGGTAGAAAAAGTCATCGATGCAAGTTCGATTGTCATGAAACGCGCACCGTTGAATAGTTTTCGATTTGGTCCAGAGCTTCGGTTCTGAGGTTATGCCCGGAAAGCTGAGACTTGTGAAAAGAAACAATATAGGAAAGTGTCTCGTCGACGCTCCACCGTGGACGCCAATTCAAGCGGGCCAGAGCTTTTGAGAGTCTAGCTTGAGGTATGTCGCCTCATGTGGCTGTGATTCTGAATCAGGCCGTAGGGCCCAATTGGCTCCTTCACCCCATAGGCGAACCAGTTTGTCGACCAGATCGCAGACCGGCAAGGCGTCTTGCGTATGGGGACCAAAATTCCAACTTTCCGCGTAACTCGCACCAGACTCGAAGAGGTGCTCAGCTAGCAGGAGATACCCCGAGAGTGGCTCCAATACGTGCTGCCACGGCCGGATCGCATGTGGATTACGGACGATCGCGGGCTGATTTGTCGTGAGCGCACGAATAACGTCGGGAACAATGCGATCAGTTGACCAGTCGCCGCCGCCTATGACGTTACCAGATCGTGCACTTGCTACCGCCACGCAGCTACCGGTCTTTCTGCAATCGAAAAAAGAGCGTCGGTACGCAGCGGTAACTAGCTCGGCGCAACCTTTGCTGCTACTGTAAGGATCAAATCCGCCCAGCGGTTCATCTTCACGATAGCCCCAGACCCATTCTCGATTCTCGTAGCACTTGTCGCTTGTAACAACCACCACGGCTCGGACCGATGACACGTCTCGCACAGCTTCCAAGAGGTTGACCGTGCCCATTATATTAGTGTCAAACGTCTCTACAGGCTTGACATACGAGGCTCGCACAAGTGCTTGTGCCGCCATATGCACCACAATCTCCGGACTGGCATCACGTAATGCTGTCGCCAGTGTTCCACCGTCACGCACATCGCCGAGAATCGACTCCATATCCTGCCCAGCGCTGGCGAGGTCAAACAGATTGGGATCCGTTTCCGGAGCAAGAGCATAGCCAGTCACTTTGGCGCCGAGATGTTGCAGCCAAAGGCAAAGCCAAGTGCCTTTAAAGCCGGTGTGACCTGTTACGAATACTCTACGATCCTGCCAAAAAGTCTCGTTCATTTCCATTTTTTCCAAGGCGCCGCATTGGCCTGCCACAGCGACTCAAGATATTGTTTGTCGCGCAAGGTATCCATGGGATGCCAAAATCCGTCATGGAAAAAGGCTTGCAATTCATCATCATCGGCCAATCCCTGCAGCGGCTCGGCTTCCCACACTGTTTGATCGTCAGGGATCCGCTCGAGAACGGCTGGTGAGAGCACGAAAAAACCTGCATTAATCCAAGATCCGTCGCCCCTGGGCTTCTCCTTAAACTCAAGAACGCGTGACCCTTCGTGTTCAATAACGCCGAAGCGGCCAGGCGGTTGCGCCGCCATAAGGGTCGCTTGTTTACCATGCGCCTTATGAAAGGTTACCAAGGCCGAAATATCAATATTGGCAACGCCATCGCCGTAAGTAAAGCAGAAGTCTTCGTCTCCGATGTAGTTTGCGACTCGTTTCAAACGGCCGCCTGTCATAGTGTCATCGCCGGTATCGATCAACGTCACACGCCAAGGCTCTGCCGAATTGGAGTGGACTTCCATTTGGTTGTGAACCATATCAAACGTTACGTCAGATGTATGTAGAAAGTAATTACTATAGTAGTCTTTTATAAAATACGACTTATAGCCACAACATACCACGAAATCATTTATGCCGTAACTTGAGTAAATCTTCATGATATGCCACAGAATAGGCTTTCCACCTATTTCGACCATTGGTTTCGGTCGAAGTGTGGTTTCCTCGCTAAGTCTTGTTCCAAGACCTCCTGCCAACAACACGGCCTTCATCTGGTCCCCGCTCCATTCACGCATCCATGGTTAACCACGGCTTGACAACGATTGAAAGGGGCTTTCTTCTCGTTTTGCTAAATGCTTTAAGAGTCGCAGTATTCCACCTAGGCTCTGTACCCGCAGATTTGCTTGATTGACAGCTCCGGGCGTGATTTACCATAGGCGGAAGTGCATCATGCGTTTCGATCTGAGCGATGCGGAGTGGGCGATCATCGCGCCGTTGTTGCCTGTGGACGGGCGGCGGCGTGGCGACGACCGCAAGGTCCTGAACGGGATTTTTTACATCTTGCGCACAGGGGCGCCGTGGCGGGATCTGCCTGAACGATACGGCCCATACACGAC
>CALMVH010000280.1:0-561 GCA_937873165.1 uncultured Rhodospirillales bacterium | reverse complement strand
GCTGAAAGCCTGCACATGATCGACAGCACGGTGGTGAAGGCCCATCGCGCCGCCGCCGGCGCAAAAGGGGGGAGCAGAACCAGGCGATCGGACACTCGCGGGGCGGACGAAGCACCAAAATACACGCGCTTGTGGATCATCGGGGGCGTCCGCTCCGCTTCGTCCTGACCGGCGGGCAGACACATGACGGCACCATCGTGCCGCAGCTGCTGGACTGGCCAACCCCGCCCCTGGCGGTGCTGGCCGACAAGGCCTACGGCAGCAAGGCCAATCGGCAACTGATCCGAGATGAGGGAGCGCTGGCCGTCATCCCGGCCAAGTCAAACGCACGGGAGCCGGTCCCCCACGACCGTGACCTGTACCGCTGCCGCCATGTCGTCAAAAACTTCTTCTGCAGGCTGAAAGACTGGCGAAAACTCAGCACCCGCTTCGACAAGCTCGCCAGGAACTTCCTCTCGGCAACCCATATCTTCTCTATCCGCTACTGGATAAACTGTGAGTCCACACCCTAGGCTCAGGACTCATTGATTGAGATAGAAGATGACGGAAGCTGCGATGCAG
>CALMVH010000279.1 GCA_937873165.1 uncultured Rhodospirillales bacterium | reverse complement strand
CTCATAATGATCCCTGAACGTGGCCGACCCGCGCACCACGCCGCTTTCGTTGCGAAAGCCAAAGGTGTTCCCGTTCCAGCCAAGGATAGGCCCTCGCCCAACGGCCGAGGCCTTGATGGCGTTGACGTAGGTGTGCCACTCGCCGCGATCGGCGAGAAAGTTCATGCGAAACCCGCCTCCAATGTTTACAGCGGTGGGCCGTAGCCCGCAGGCGATGGCCGCCTTGGTTGCCTCCAAGCAGTGCCCGATGGCGCGCAACCGCGCCGCATCCGGGATGCCGCTGGCATGCCAGGCGAAGCCGATGAAGCGGAAGGTATCCTTGCCTGCGACGAGCCGATCAAGGCATACCGGAACATCCTCGGGGCGGATCCCGAGTGCAGTCGCGGCTTCGCCAGCGTCGGCTAGCCGCAGCATGACAGTTGATGGTTCTGATGTTCTTGAACTTTTTAAAAGGCTTTCGAGCGTCTCCAACTCAGCTAGGCTATCGATGATGATCAGCACCTGCTGCCTGAGTGCGAGCGACAGGTACTCGATATTTTTCGGACCGGTCGCGGATATGCGCTCCGGACGAAATCCGGCTGCGACTACGTGCGCCAGTTGTCTTGCGGACGACACATCAATGTAGTCTCCGCCAGCCGCAGCCTGCCGCAGGATTGCCTCGGACTTGTTCGGCTTCGCGGACATGTAGACGCGGCCCTGCAGCCCCATGTCGCGGAATATGCGGGAGAAATGCGCCACATTCTCGGTGACGATCTGGGGAAACACGACGTTTAGCGGTGATCCAAACCCGTCCGCCAGTTCAAACACGCGCCGCGTATCCTTCAGGAAATCGCTGGCGAGCGGATGAAGCGCCGGTGTAAGACGCAATGGACCGCCGGGTAATTCATCCGGCAGCCGGGCACCGCTGGCGAGCGGGCAATCGTAAGCGGACATCGACAACGCCGGTCAGCTTGCGCGCGCAAAGCTGAAATCGGGGTCGATCTGACCACTCAGGTCGCCGTAGGTGTTTTTAACCCAAGGCTTTTCCAGGCGGGCACGGTGCAGGTTGTACAGCAATCCCAACCGGTCGTCCTCGGCTATGGCACAATCGCGCGCCCGGGCGTCGATGCGCTGCATCAAAGCAATAATATCGGTGCTTTGCATGTCGGCAAGCGATAAGCCATGCTGCCTGTGCTGCTTGATACCAGCGAGACGCGGCAACGTTCCGAGCAGCGCCACGCCGATTTCCTTCTCGAGGTAGCGAAGGTCCTGGCCGTCCTCGATCTTGTTGCCCACGATGTTCACCGTTCGCCCAACATTCGCGGCTTCCGCCAGTTCGCGGTAGTGCCGCGCAACGCCGACCCCTTCGGGCGTAGGCTCGACCACCACGAACACCGCATCGAATTGTGCGTGGAGCGTGCCGGCAAAAGCATCGGTTCCTGCAACCATGTCGGCCACCAGCCAGGAATCGACGCCGGTACGCGTGTGAGACAGCACATTCTCCAGAACGCCAAGCTGGCCGTGGTAGCACCCGGAAGCGATATGGTCGGTCTCGTAGCTGCCAACCATCATCAACTTGCCTCGTCCTCCGCCGAACTCCACGGCCATGCTGTCGAGCGGCGTAGACGCGTTGGAATCGATATTCCAGATGTTCGATCCGGTTCCTGGCGGGGTGGTATTCACAAACTTTTTTGTCGTCTCGATCCGATTGTTCGAGCCGCGCAGATATTCATAAATGCGGGCAGCGTTGTGGGGGGTGGCGATAAACTGCGCGTGCTGAACGCTGACGCCCAGAGCTCCAGGCAGGTTCATGTTGATGTCGGCATCGACCGCAACAACCGTTTGATCGTTGCGTGTCGCGTGGAGTGCGAACAAACCCGTCAGGGTCGTCTTGCCCGAGCCGCCTTTGCCGACGAATGCAATCTTCATGGTTCACTCTTCAAGTTGGATTTGGCAGGGCGCCTGCCGGGCCAGTTTCCGGAAAATACCGGATGTCCGCAGCCATCGGTGCAGGTATGCCCGCGCGCCGCCGGAACAAAGTCGGATTTTTGCCAAGTGACATCCGTGCCCTTGGCGCCGTTGGCCCAGCTTGCCGAGGCGCCGAGGCAATGATTCAGCCAGTCGCGCCGCACTTCCCACTTGCGGTCGGCAACATCGATGCGCGCCTCGATCAGGGACAAGGTACGACGATTGTGCGGCGTCAGATCTGCGAGGGACGGCCCCCTGTTACTGTCCAGGTCGCGCATCAACGCACCATCAGTTTCGAACGAACCGATCAGCTTGCCTTGGGCAGCCTCACGCAGCAAACCGTCCTCACGGTCGCGGCGAGCCGGATCTGCGGACAACCGGTTGCCCACGACGGCGATGGGAACCACGAAGCCAAGCTCCCGCTGGACCTCCGCAGCTTTGTCGAGGTAGAGCGCGAGGATTTCACGCGACTTGCGCGTGGGCGACGCCACGACCAAAGCGACATCGCCCAAGGCGTAGAGCGGCGTGCCAAACGCATCTGCGCCATGTACGTTATCGACCAGAACCTGCTTTTTCCTGCCGCCACGGCCATCGTCCAGCCGGGTCAGCATGTATTCGGCCGGGCCGCTATGATCATGGTAGCAACCGCTGCCGAACTGACCTGTGCGATACGTGCCCGCCGCCATGAAAGCAATGCCATCCTCGGTCGCCAGCGCGAACTTGCGCAGCACCGGATCGCCCGAATTAGTCGCGTCCCACCAGCGCGTGGACCAGATAGGGGGCGCGCTTGGCATCAATACGCTTAGCTGCGGATGCCGGGCATCGAAGGTGGTTTTCAGGAACGAAAAGTTTTCGCCGATCTTCGCCTGGGCAGACAGTTCCCGTTCTGAAAAACCAAGGTAGGAACCGAGGTTTTGATCGGGATTGCAATCAATGACCAGTGGCTGGCGACCTCGCGCCGCCAAGTGCCTCGCTACCAACTCGACCAAAGTCGTCTTGCCGTCCCCGGCGCCTCCACCCACTACGCAGATCGTCATGAAAAACCGTGTTATGCTATAACGTGTAGACAGACCCGTATATTATAACATTTCGGTAGGCAAGGTATTTTTCAGAGCTTCGATGTTCGCAGCGGCGGAATCAATCTACGAGCACAGGCTTGATATGGATATTTGCCACGAGCGTCATACGCCGTGTTTAGCGATCACCGGGCGGTCGACCGCTGCCGTAAGAACTCCCTGGGTCAAACGCGAGCGATGTGGTGCTAGCTACTTGATGCTTTGGCTTACCAAGAATGCGGATATCCTGAGCAGGACCGTCCACGGGCGCAGGCGGCCGCGCTGGATCTTGGTCCAGCCGAGGCGCGATCCGACGCAGACCCGAAGCTGTACAATCGCTCACCCGTCGCGACCGCCCCGTGAGCGTACCGGGTCGGCCATGTTATATTCTACGAGCGGTCGTACTTACTTCGATGAGCTGAGGTGCTTGGAAAGCAGCTTGTTCATTTCGAACATGGTCACTTTGTCCTTTTCAAATACTTTTTTCAGCGCTGCGTCGGCCAGGATTTCGCGGCCGTCCTTGGGGTTCTGAAGCTTATTTTCCTTTACGTAAGCCCAAACCTTGCTGACCATCTCACCCCGGGCAAGCTCGTCCTTGCCAACAATGGCGGCTAGAGCCTCCGAGGGCTGCATTTTCTGCTGCAATGCGTTTGGCTTAGTGCCCGGTTTGGGAGGCGCTATGGTCTTGCCATCCGCAGCGCTGCTTTTCTTGTTTTTATCCTGGTGCGGGGTCGTTGCCATGGGTACCTCTGTGGAGATTCATATCACATCTGGCGTAACCACCAACCGCCTAAAATGTTGCACACTGGGGATTGGAGCGACCTTTTTTATTCACTCAACCTGGCATGCATCTTTTTGCTGGCTGCCTGACGCTGGCAGTGACCATCTATCATGTCGAATGCCGCGGCGCGGACACCGATAGCCTTTCCTTGACAGCCTTAGCAAGAGAGCAATTGCCTTCATCCAACCCGGGAAAGCAGTTTGCAAAGTGTGCCCGGCCAAAGCGGGCCAAATGTTTCCGGTGCCATCGGACACTGGTCGAACGATTAAATATCCTGCCAAAAGTTTACAACTTGTTGACAGGAACAGCGTTGGAGCTTAAATGTGTCGAAACTTTGGAGAAAACCGATGGAAACCCGCACAAATCAAAAACGTTCCAGTAACCTCATGCTTATAGGCGCCGCGGTCATTGGCGCGGGCGCGGTGGGAATGCCTACCTCGGCTCGCGCCGATGGGTTGTTCGGTGCGTTGCAGCTGCTTGGTGCTGTTGCTACGGTCGCAGGTAACGTAGTAGCTCCGAAGGCGCAGGCTTCCAGCCGCCCGGCAATTGGAAACAGCGACTACTCCTACGTAACGATCGGTAACAAGCAGTATTGCCGTCATAGTTTTTCAACCCGCGGACTATTTGGCTACACTCCCGTTTCTCAGGACCTACCCGCCAGCGAATGTGTGTCTGCTGGCGTGCCGAGTCCTTCACAGGCAGCTCGGGTGGCACCTGTAGCAGCCGGGTACTCTCCGGCTTCTGCCGGCCTCCATGCTCATCATATCGGTCACCGCAAGCCGGCAAAGAGTCAAGTCCTGGCTGCGAATTGAATCTTAGTTACTAAGCGAAAAGGAGGGGCATAACCACACGGTCATGCCCCTCCTTCATGAGCAACGTTCAACGCGTAGCCCGCCGATCGCACCGTGCGGATCAGGCCGGGATCACCTTCGTCGTTCAGGGCCTTTCGTAGGCGGCGAATGTGCACGTCCACCGTGCGAAGTTCGACGTAGACGTCTTTTTCCCACACGCTGTCCAGCAGCTGCTCGCGCGAGTACACCTCGCCCGGGTGCTCCATGAAATGCTTCAGCAGCCTGAACTCGGTCGGTCCCAGCCGTACCTCAGCCCCGGCGTTGCTGGCGCGGCGCTGTGCTAGATCCATCGCCAGCGGTCCGGCGACCAAAGCGCGGGTTGCGGGAAGTTGCGGCAATGCCGCAGTACGCCGCAGCACCGCCCGGATACGCGCCAGCAGTTCGGGCGGGGAGAACGGCTTGGTCACGTAATCGTCCGCACCCGCATTCAGGGCCGTGATCTTGTCCTGTTCCTCGCCGCGCGCCGTGACCATAATCACCGGTATGTTCCGCGTCTCGTGCGCATCGCGCAGCCGCTCGCATATCTCGGCTCCGGACAGGTTCGGCAACATCCAGTCCAGCAGTATTAGACCGGGCTGCTGCCCCCGCGCCAAGTCGCAAACCATCCGTCCGTCGCCTGTCGAGATCACCTCGAAGCCCGCGCTGGCGAGGTTGTAGCGCAGCAGCTCGACGATGGCGGGTTCGTCCTCGGCCAACAATATTTTTCGTGGGTCGGTCATGCCGTCTCCTTTCCATCCGTCCTTCCCGCAGAGAGGGACTGAGGATTATGTTTCAGTCCTGAAGCGATTGGTAATCCAAACTCCCGCTTTCGCGGGAATGGCGAAAACTGACAGAGTCTTGATACCTCTGGATGCGCGGCAGCTGCACCGCGAACAGGCTGCCCGCGCCCGGCGTACTCTCGATTCCAAGCCGGCCGCCGTGACGGTTCAGGATGTTCTGCACGATGGCGAGACCAAGGCCGCTGCCCCCTGTTTGCCGGCTGCGGCCGCTGTCGGCGCGGTAGAACCGCTCCCCCAGATGCGGCATGTGTTCCGAGGGAATGCCCTGGCCATGGTCGCGCACGGCAATGACGATCCCATCGCCGCGCATCGCCGCCTCCACCTCGACCGAGGTGTCGGCCTTGCCGTACTTGATCGCGTTATCGATCAGGTTCTGGAACACCTGGAACAGCTGGTCACGGTCGCCGCGCACGAATTCTAAACCGTGTTCTACACGCACATCGATCATCATGCCCCGCTGCATGGCATTCAGGTCCAGTCCGGTCGCAACCTCGTGCAACAGTTCAGCCAGGTCGATCATCTGGCGCAAGGGTTCGTTTTCCTTTTGCTCGGCCCGCGACAGCGACAGCAAGTCCGATACGATCCGCGCCATGCGGGTCGCTTGGGCGTGCATGATCTCAAGGAACCGTGCCTGCGCGTCCGCATCGCCCGCAGCCGGTCCCTCGATTGTTTCTATGAAGCCGATGATGCTGGACAGCGGCGTGCGCAATTCATGGCTGACATCGGCGATAAAACGCTCTTGCA
>CALMVH010000278.1 GCA_937873165.1 uncultured Rhodospirillales bacterium | reverse complement strand
CGGCAGGACGGCGACCAATGTTCGCGAGAACCCGCTCGACTATGTCGCCGGCTGGTTCATGAAGGCAGCGGATTACGGCACGCAGACCAATGCGGCGGCGGCCTTCGTGTCCACCAACTCCATTTGTCAGGGCCAGCAAGTGCCGATCCTCTGGCCGCTAATCTTCAGAACCGGCCACGAAATCACCTTCGCCCACACCTCTTTCAAGTGGGCTAACCTTGCCAGCAACAAGGCGGGCGTTACGGTGGTCATTGTCGGTATTTCCAATCACGCAGGCAAAACGAGGCGGCTCTTCACGCCTGACGAAAGCAATGCCTCTGTTGTCAGGGAGGTCGAAAACATTAATGCCTATCTGGTGCCCGGACCCAACGTGATTGTCGAGAAAATCTCGCGTTCGGTCGGCGGCTTGGCTCGGATGGATTTTGGCAGCAAACCCGTCGATGGCGGCAATCTACTTCTCAGCAATGATGAGGTGAACGCGCTTGGTCTATCCGACACCCAGCGCAAAAAATTTATTCATCCGATCTTCGGCTCCGCTGAATTTATTCGCGGAATCTCACGCTCTTGTATTTGGATAACGAATCATAATTTGGCCGAAGCCGAAAGCATCCCGACTATCGCACGGCGGATTGAAGCTGTACGGAAGATGCGATTGGCGAGTTCAAAAGCTGCCACGGTTCAAATCGCCGACACTCCGTCGCGTTTCGGCGAAATCAGGCAGAGAGGCAACGAGGTAGTAACCAGTGTCGCCGCGATCAGCTCTGAAAACCGCGACTATTTACCATGTGGTTTGCTTCCACTAGGCACCATCATCTCGAACAAATGCTACGCGCTTTACAACGCTCCGCTCTGGAACATGGCGCTCATCGCGTCGCGCCTGCATTGGGTGTGGATCGGCACGGTATGCGTGCGGATGCGAACCGACTTCTCCTACTCCAATACACTTGGCTGGAACACTTGTCCAATTCCTACGCTGACCGAGAAGAACAAGGCTGACCTAACCCGTTGCGCCGAGGACATCCTGCTGGCGCGCGAGGCCCATTTTCCGGCGACCATCGCCGACCTTTATGACCCCGATCAGATGCCCACTGACTTGCGTCAGGCGCACGAGCGCAACGACGAGGTATTAGAGCGCATCTATATGGGCCGCCGCTTCCGCAACGACACCGAGCGGCTGGAAAAGCTGTTGGCGTTGTACACGAAGATGACCAGAGATACACGCAATACAAGAACCGCCGCCAAATGACTCCTGATCAGCTATTTAGCTTGCTCGGCAAACTCATCACAGCTGGTGGTGGGGGTGCCGTCGTCGCCTTCGGCCTGTTCCGGTTTTTCGGGAAAAGCTGGATTGAGCACGAGTTGGCCAAGGATTTAGAGACCGTTAAATCTGAGATTTCCGTGCTGGCCGCCAGGAAATTGAAACTGCATGATAAGGAGTACATTGTCTTTCCTGAGCTCTGGTCAAAGCTAAACAAGGCAATCGCAAGCCTTCAGCGTGCGATCGTTGCCTTCAAGCAGATGCCCGATCTAATTCGCATGCCTGATGCGGTGCTTGAGGATTGGATTCGGCGCTCGGACCTTTCGGAAGCCGAGACAAACTTTTTAACCAAGGAGAGCGATAAGACCTCGGCCTACAGCCGGATTTTAGATCTTCGGTTCTTGCAGGAAGCACACAGCGATTTTGTGGACTTCCACGAGCACGTTCAAGCTCACAGCATCTTCTTGGAGCCAGAATTAAAGGACAAGTTCCGGCGCATAGATGATCTGATTTGGAAGTCCTGGATTAATAGGAAATTGGATTTTGACGATCCGGAAATCTATGCAGCATCAAATCTGCGCGGCGAAGCCTGGAAAATCTACGAAGATGATATTAAGCCTCTTATGAGCGATGTAGAGATGCTTGTTCAGACACGGCTCTTCCCTGCCCACAATCCCACCCGCAACAGCGCCACGAAATGAGCTCGCGAGTTTCCAGTCCCTCCATCTCCGTTTCCTACGTTCACAACGGCAGCTCGACTAAGGCTAATGCCCTCGGGATGCGGCCCATGCAGGAGCGCGTCTATGAGAAGCGCGGCGAGCAATATCTACTCATCAAGTCCCCGCCGGCGTCGGGTAAGAGCCGCGCGCTCATGTTCGTCGCGCTCGACAAGCTTGCCAATCAGGGGCTCAAGCAAGCCATCATCGTCGTGCCGGAAAGGCGCATCGGCGCGAGCTTCAACGACGAACCACTGACTCGATACGGCTTTTGGGCGGATTGGCATGTCGAGCCGAGGTGGAATCTTTGCAACGCGCCAGGCGGCGACAATGGCGGTAAAGTCAATTCTGTGGAGGTGTTCTTAGGCAGCGATGATAAGGTGCTGGTTTGCACCCACGCCACCTTCCGTTTCGCCGTGGACAGGTTCGGCCTGCAGGCGTTCGACAACCGGCTCATCGCCGTAGACGAGTTCCATCACGTTTCAGCCGATCCCGACAGCAAACTCGGCCAGCATCTTGGCCAACTGATCGCCCGCGAGAAGACGCATATCGTGGCAATGACGGGGTCCTATTTCCGTGGCGACACCGTGCCGGTGTTGGCCCCGCAGGATGAGGTGAAATTCGAGTCTGTCACCTACACCTACTACGAACAGCTCAACGGCTACGAATATTTGAAGCAGCTCGATATCGGCTACTTCTTCTATTCCGACTCTTATGCCGACGACATTCTCGCCGTCCTCGACCCCTCCGAGAAAACCATTATCCACATTCCGAACGTCAATTCACGCGAGAGTACAAAGGACAAGATCAAGGAAGTGGAACATATCATCGGTGCGCTCGGCGATTGGCAGGGCATCGACGCCGCCACGGGCTTCCAGCTTGTCGAAACACCGGACGGTCGAACGCTGCGCATCGCCGATTTGGTCGATGACGACGCGAACAAGCGCGACCGCGTTTCCCTTGCTCTGAAAGACCCTGCGCAGAAGAACAACCGCGATCATGTGGACATCATCATCGCGCTCGGCATGGCCAAAGAAGGCTTCGACTGGATTTGGTGCGAGCACGCTTTGACGGTGGGCTATCGCTCCAGTCTAACCGAGATCGTGCAGATCATCGGGCGCGCGACCCGCGATGCGCCGAACAAGACCCGCGCGCACTTCACCAACCTGATCGCCGAACCCGACGCGGCCGAGGAGGCCGTGACGGAAGCCGTCAATGACACGTTGAAGGCCATCGCCGCCAGCCTCCTCATGGAGCAGGTGCTTGCCCCGCGCTTCGAGTTCAAGCCAAAGAATCCGCAGAGTGGGCCGACCGAAGGCTTCGACTATGGTGAAGGCGGCTACGATCCGAACAAATGTAATGTAGGTTTCAGTGAGGAACGTGGCGCCTTCCAGTTCGAGATCAAGGGCCTTGTCGAGCCCAAGAGTCACGAGGCTGCGCGTATCTGTCAGCAGGATTTGAACGAGGTGATCGCCGCCTTCGTGCAGGACAAGACGACGATCGAGCGCGGTCTTTTTGACGACGAGCTGGTGCCCGAAGAACTGACGCAGGTTCGCATGGGCAAAATCGTGAAGGACAAATATCCGGAGCTAAGCGACGAAGATCAGGAGGCGGTACGCCAGCACGCTATCGCCGCGCTCAACATCACGCAGCAAGCCAAGCAATCAATGCTCGATCGCGTGAGCGGCGAACCCACCGCCAACACCGCCCTGATCGACGGCGTACGCAAGTTTGCGATGGACGTGCGCGAACTCGATATCGACCTGATTGACCGCATCAACCCATTCAAGGAAGCCTATTCAATCCTCGCTAAGACGATGAACGAGGAACGTCTGCAACAGGTGAAGGCCGCGATTGCCGCGAAGCGCACCACGCTGACGCCGGAGGAAGCGAAGGAATACGCCGTGCGCGCGGTCAAGTTCAAGAAGGAGCGCGGACGGCTGCCCTCGATCAGCTCGACCGATGCCTGGGAAAAGCTGTTGGCCGAAGGCGCAGCCGCCTTCGTGCGCTTCAAGGATGAGGGCCGCTATGAGTGACCTCGACCTTGATGAGCTGCGGGATGAACTCGCGGATTTTGCTCAGCCCAAAAAGAAGGCTGGACGCTCCGCGCGCGAAGAACGCATCGTCGCAGGCTTCGAGGAGATTCAGCGTTTCACCGATCAACACGGCCGCGTCCCGCAGCATGGCGAGGAGCGTGGCATCTTCGAGCGGCTATACGCTACAGGTGGCTCATCAAAGCGATGCCGCCGACGCTCTACCCGAACCCAAGCCTGGGCCGCCGGTCTGCCGTGTCGGCGATCTCTGGGCGCTTGGCCGTCACCGCCTTCTCTGCGGCAACGCGCTCGATCCGCAGGCATGGGCCGACCTTATTATGGACCGGCGTGCCGCGATGGTGTTCACCGATCCGCCCTACAACGTGCCGATCGACGGCAATGTCGGAGGCCTTGGCAAGATCAAGCATCGAGAGTTCGTCATGGCCTCGGGCGAGATGACGCCGGCCGAGTTCAGGGAATTCCTGAGAACCGTCTTCTCCGCGATGGCGGGGCATACGACGGATGGGTCCCTGCACTACATCTGCATGGATTGGCGTCACATGGGCGAGATGATAGCCGCCGGGAGTGCCTATTCGGAACTGAAGAATGTCTGCGTGTGGGCGAAGACCAGCGCTGGCATGGGATCGCTCTACCGCAGCCAGCACGAGCTGGTCTTCGTATTCAAGAATGGCGTCGCTCCGCATCGTAACAATGTCGAACTCGGCAAACACGGCAGGAACCGGACGAACCTGTGGACCTATACCAGCCCCGCCGCCTTCGGCCGGAAGGGCGATGAAGGGAATCTCCTGGCGCTTCATCCGACGGTGAAGCCGGTCGCCATGGTAGCGGACGCCATTCTCGACTGCACCGCGCGCGGCGACCTGGTGCTGGACCCATTCCTCGGCAGCGGCACGACCCTGATCGCCGCCGAACGCGTCGGACGAAGCTGCTGCGGCCTGGAGATTGATCCGCTGTATGCCGACACCATCATCCGCCGATGGGAGGCCTGGACAGGCGACACTGCCATCCTGGCTGGCACAGGCCAGACCTTCGTGGACTTCGCGACGGCTCGGGAGGCGGATCATGTCTGAAACCGGATACGGGCAGCCGCCGAAACACCGTCAATTTTCCAAGGGAAAATCCGGCAATCCAGCAGGCAGGCCGAAGGGCTCGAAGAACATCATCACCATTCTGGAAGAGGAATTGAATGCGCCCGTCGTCATCAATGAAAACGGCAAGAAGAGGACGCGCACAAAACTGCAGGTAACCATCAGGCAAACGATCCACAAGGCAGCTATGACGGGAGACTTGAAGGCGGCACAGATCGTTCATGGCTGGGCAGCGCAGGTTCAAGCCCGTTCCGAGACAAAGGCAAGTACAGCCGAATTTACCAGCCGCGACCGCGAGGTGCTGGAACTGGTGATGCTAAGGCTCGATCTGCTGAAAGCGGAATCCCCTCATGCGTGACCCCTCCTCGACCTTTCAAAGGCTGCTG
Organism: uncultured Rhodospirillales bacterium; assembly: GCA_937873165.1. Lineage (GTDB taxonomy): Bacteria > Pseudomonadota > Alphaproteobacteria > CALMVH01 > CALMVH01 > CALMVH01. Next base: position 1,218 of record CALMVH010000278.1, on the reverse strand, counting down.
CGGCAGGATTATTTAACGTTCCTGCACCGGTCATTCCTGGAGCTTCATCCAGAAACCCGGTTCGAATACAACTGGCATTTGGAAGTATTGGCGGAAGCCCTGCAGGACTGCATGGAGGGCCGCACACGCCGGCTGATTATCAATCATTCCACCGCGCAGCATGAAGTCCATAGCTGCTTCAGTCGCGTTGCCGGCGTATTGGCTGGGTCATCATCCCTCAACTCAAATGATGTGCGTCAGCTACGGGCAGGACCTTTCGCAAGAATTCGCCCGGCATACTCGCAACTTGATGCAGAGCCCGTTCTATAAACAGTTGTTCGAGACGCGCATAGCACCCGACAAGATGGCGGTGAACGACTTCGCGACCACGGCAAACGGCTACCGTTTGGCGGTGTCGGTCGGCGGATCGGTTACCGGCCGCGGGGCGGATGTGATCATCATCGACGACCCGCTGAAGCCTGACGAAGCCCTATCTGAAGTACGGCGGCGCGACGTGAATGAATTCTACCAAAACACTCTGCTCAGCCGCCTGAACAATAAACAAACGGGCTGTATCATCCTCATCATGCAGCGATTGCATCAGGACGACCTGGCCGGTCACATCCTGGAGCAGGAGGACTGGAAGGTCCTCTCGTTCCCCGCCATCGCTGAGGAAAACGAAGAATACGAAGTTCGTACCGCCCTTGGCACCGGTCGGTTCGGCCGGGCGCGCGGGGAGGCGTTACAGCCCAATCGCGAACCGCTGGAGGCCCTCGATCGCCTGCGCAGAACGATGAGCGATTATAATTTCCAGGCTCAGTACCAGCAGAATCCAATACCGCCCGGCGGCGCCATGATCAAAACCCGTTGGCTGTGCTACTACAAGCCCGAGGACCTGCCGGAAACCGGCTACCTCGTACAAAGCTGGGATACGGCAATCAAGGCGCACCAGCTGGCCGATCATAGCGTCTGCGTGACCTGCCGCGTGACGCCAAAGGGTTATTACATTGTCGACGTCTATCGTGAACGGCTGGAATACCCCGAATTGAAACGCGCCGTGCAGATGTTGGCTGACAAATACAATCCCCAGCACATCCTGATCGAGGACAAAGCCTCGGGCGCCCAGTTGATCCAGGATCTCAAGCGGGATGGGGTCTACGCCGTCACGCCCTATGAGACACACAACTATCAGAAGGAGATGCTCGTTAACCGGCAGACGGCGGAGTTTGAAAACGGGTT